>JAZNOB010000101.1:0-2351 GCA_045580565.1 Ruminococcus sp. | reverse complement strand
GATGCTTGCCGTTTTCTTTATTATTCCTTAATACATATACCTAATACATCCAGAGATTCCTGATCGACAGCTGACGGGCATTCGCTCATAAGCTCAGACGCATTCTGAACCTTGGGGAATGCCACAACGTCACGGAGGCTCTCTGCGCCAAGCAGTACCATGGCAAGTCTGTCCAGACCAATGCCCAGACCGCCGTGAGGCGGTGCGCCGTACTTATATGCTTCAACGAGGAAGCCGAACTTAGCCTCGATCTCCTCAGCTGTAAGCCCAAGTGCCTCGAACATCTTCTGCTGAAGCTCATAATCTGTGATACGGATAGAACCGGATGAAAGCTCAGTGCCGTTTACTACAAGGTCAAATGCCTTTGCAATAACCTTTTCCGGAGCTGTATCGAGATACTGAATGCAGTCATCCTCAGGCATTGTAAAGGGATGGTGCATAGCAACCCAAGTCTCAGCATCCTCATCCCACTCAAAGAACGGGAACTCTGTGATCCACAGGAAGTTCAGCTTGTCCTCAGGGATAATATCCAGCTGCTTTGCAACCATAAGACGAACTGCGCCCAGAACCGGCAGAGTTACCTTGTTCTTGTCAGCAACAACCAGTACAACGTCGCCCTGCTCACAGCCGAGTTTTGAGAGGATCTCCTCAAGTCTGCCCTCAGGCAGGAATTTAGCAAAGGAGCAGTTGGGCTTTTCATCGTTCCATCTGATGAACGCAAGACCCTTTGCACCAATGCCCTTAGCCTTTTCAGTGAGCTTGTCAATTTCCTTACGTGTAAGTGTCTTTGCTGCATTTTTAGCTACGATACAGCGGACACTGCCGCCTGCTTCAATTGCGCTCTTGAATACAACAAAGTCAAGGTCGGAAACCATATCAGTAATATCCTGAAGCTCCATGCCGAAGCGTGTATCCGGCTTGTCAGAGCCGAAACGGTTCATAGCTTCAGCGTATGTCATTCTCGGAATAGGAAGCTCTATCTGTCTGTCCATAACCTTTTCCAGCAGATACTTGATGAAGCCCTCTGTCATTTCCAGAATATCCTCTACATCAACAAAGGACATTTCAAGGTCGATCTGAGTGAATTCAGGCTGTCTGTCAGCACGGAGATCCTCGTCACGGAAGCAGCGTGCGATCTGGATATATCTGTCAAGACCTGCAACCATAGTCAGCTGCTTATAGATCTGAGGTGACTGAGGGAGAGCGTAGAACTTGCCGTTGTGAACTCTTGAGGGAATGAGATAGTCTCTTGCGCCCTCGGGAGTTGACTTCATCATCATGGGAGTTTCAATTTCGATAAAGCCGTTTGCGTAGTAGTATTCACGTGCAGCCTGTGCGATCTTGTGACGCATGATCAGGTTATGCTGCAGCGGAGCACGTCTCAGGTCAAGATAACGGTACTTGAGTCTCAGCTCCTCGTTTACCTTTGTTTCGTCAGTGATGAAGAACGGGGCAGTTTCAGCCTTGGCAAGTATCCTCAGCTCATCAACCATGATCTCCACCTCGCCGGTCTTCATATCCGGATTGATGCTTGAACGCTTTGTAACAACGCCCTTAGCCATGAGAACATATTCCATGTGGCAGGATGCAGCCTTCTCGAAAATTTCACGGTCAGTTTCGTCATTGAATGCCAGCTGAACGATACCTGTTCTGTCTCTCAGGTCGATGAAAATAAGTGTACCAAGGTTTCTCACCTTCTGTACAAAGCCGCCTACAACAACAGTGCTGCCGATTTCAGATACCTCACCGCAGTAGCAGGTGCGGCGTAAACCCTTCATAGATTCCATTACTTTTCCTCCGTTTCCATAGCGCCTATCACAGCGTCCAGCTTATAGTTATTCAGGCACTGCATAAATTCATCTGCGAATCCGTCAGAGAGTGAGACAGTGATCTGCTCGCCAGTATTCATACGCTTGAGCTTTGCCTCACCGGCTGTAAGTTCGTTTTCGCCCAGAACCAGTACAAATTTTGCGCCTATCTTGTTTGCATATTTCATCTGCGCCTTCAGACCTCTGTCCATAACATCAAGCTCTACAGTACAGCCGTCAGTTCTGAGAGCCTGAGCGAGACTGAGCGCCTTGTCGGAAGCAGAAGCGTCCATAGGAGCGATATAAAGGTCGCAGGTACTTTCCTCCATAAAGCCGCAGCCCTGACTTTCCATAGTCAGCAGAAGTCTCTCAATACCCATAGCAAATCCCAGAGCTGGTGTAGGCTTTCCGCCGAGCTGCTCAATAAGACCGTCGTAACGTCCGCCGCCGCATACAGTACCCTGTGCGCCGATATCTGTAGTTACAAATTCAAATACAGTCTTTGTGTAGTAAGTCGGATCGTAGCCATGTCGTTCTGTGAGC
>JAZNOB010000100.1:0-3810 GCA_045580565.1 Ruminococcus sp. | reverse complement strand
GTTGGTACCTGCTACCGCTGCGGCACTACTGTTGAGCCGAGAGTTTCCACACAGTGGTTCGTTAAGATGAAGCCTCTTGCAGGGCCTGCTATTGACGCTGTAAAGAACGGCGACACAAAGTTCGTTCCGGAGCGATTTGACAAGATTTATTTCCACTGGCTTGAAAATATCCGTGACTGGTGTATTTCCCGTCAGATCTGGTGGGGACATCAGATCCCTGCATTCTACTGCGATGACTGCGGCGAGATGATCGTTACAAAGGAAGACTCCGCATATTGTCCTAAGTGCGGCAAGGCTATGCGTCAGGATCCCGATACACTGGATACATGGTTCAGCTCTGCGCTGTGGCCCTTCTCCACACTGGGATGGCCGGACAATACCGAGGATCTCAAGTACTTCTATCCTACAAACACTCTGGTAACAGGCTATGATATCATCTTCTTCTGGGTAATCAGAATGATGTTCTCCGGTCTTGAAAATATGGGACAGGTTCCCTTCAATACAGTTCTCATTCACGGTCTTGTACGTGACGCACAGGGCAGAAAGATGTCCAAGTCTCTGGGCAACGGCATTGATCCCCTTGAAGTTATCGACGAATACGGCGCAGACGCTCTGAGATTCATGCTGGCTACCGGCAACTCTCCGGGAAATGATATGCGTTATATCGACGACAAGGTAAAGGCTGCAAGAAACTTCGCAAATAAGCTGTGGAACGCTTCAAGATTCATTATGATGAATCTGCCGGAGGATTTCAAGTTCACAGGTCTGCCTGAGAATCTCCGCATGGAGGATCAGTGGATCGTTTCCAAGTTCAACGACCTTGCCAAGGAAGTCGGCGACAACATGGATAAGTTCGAGATCGGTGTTGCAAGTGCTAAGATATATGACTTCATCTGGGATGTATTCTGTGACTGGTATATTGAGCTTACAAAGCCCAGAATCATGGCTGGCGGCGAGTCAATGGCTGACGCACAGGCTGTTCTCGTATGGGTAATGCGTGGTATGCTCAAGCTCCTCCATCCGTTTATGCCTTATATTACTGAGGAGATCTGGCAGGTTCTCACTGACGAGGAATCCATGATCATTCTGGAGGAATATCCTACCTATAACGAAAAGTACTGCTACGCTGAAAGTGCAGCGCAGTTTGAAAAGATCATTGCAGCTATCCGTGCTGTAAGAAACCGCCGTACTGAAATGAATGTACCGCCGTCCAGAAAGGCTAAGATCTGCATTGAAACCAAGGAATCAGACCTGTTCAGAAGCTGTGCCATCTTCTTTGAAAAGCTTGCTTCTGCGTCTGAGATCGAGGTAGGGGAAAGCTTCGACCTTCTGGACGCTGTAACTGCTGTTACAGATACAGCAAGACTCTTCATCCCCATGGATGAACTTGTTGACAAGGACAAGGAGCTTGCACGTCTCAACAAGGAGAAGGAAAAGGTTCAGAAGGATATCGACTTCCTGAGCCGTAAGCTCTCAAACGAAGGCTTTATTGCAAAGGCTCCGGCTCAGCTTATTGAGGCTGAAAAGGCAAAGCTTGCTAAGGCTGAGGAAAAGATGGCTAAGGTTATGCAGTCAATTGCAGGGCTGCAGGCATAAGCTGTAATAAATACTATCAGACAAGAGGTGTTAAAATGACGTTCGATGAATCTATGGAATATATCCGGAGCTTCAGCAAAAGCGGAGCACCTGTGAAGGATCTGTCCAGAATGGAAGCTCTTCTGGCTGAGCTTGGAAATCCGGAAAAGGGACAGCGATATGTGCATATTGCAGGCACCAACGGCAAAGGCTCGACCCTTGCCTTCAGCTCGGCTGCGGCTATTGAAGCGGGCTTCAGAACCGGACAATTCACATCACCGTTCATGCTCAGATATAATGACCGTATACGTATCAATGGTGACGACATACCGGATGAAAAGCTTGCAGAGCTTTGTACAAGAGTTTCAGAGTGCAATGTGGCTTCTGAATGCTCTCAGTTCGAGATCACATTTGCCATTGCACTGCTCTGGTTTAAGGAGGAAAACTGCGATCTGGTATTCCTCGAAACCGGCATAGGCGGTCTGCTGGACGCAACTAACGTCATTGAAGCACCACTTGTCAGTGTTATAACCTCTGTTTCGCCTGACCATACAGCACTGCTCGGAAAGTCCGTTCCTGAGATTGCCGCCCATAAGGCAGGGATTATAAAGCAGGGATGTCCGGTTATTCTGTCTGCTGACAATATCGAGTCAGTTGTAGAGCTGGTAGAGGAAACAGCACGTAAAAAATCCGCCATTCTGAGAATACCGGATTTCTGCGACTGCACTGTAAAAACCTCCTCTCTTACCGGAACCTGCTTCCAGTATCACAGCATGGAGTATAACCTGAGAATGCCCGGACTTCATCAGGTTTATAATGCCATAACAGCTATTGAGATAGTCCGTACACTGAGTATGCACGGATACCTTATATCAGCACAGAATGTTGCCGACGCATTTGAAAAGGTAAGCGTGCCTGCACGTGTTCAGCAGATAGGAAGTGAACCTGATATTATCGTTGACGGAAGCCATAATCAGGCAAGCATTCTTGCACTGGCTGATGTTATACGTTCAGCAGGCAAGTATCCTGTGATACTTGTATGCGGAATGCTTCGTTCAAAGGACTATGAGACTGCCTGTCATATTCTCGCTCAGGTCGCTGATTACGTCATATGCGTAGATGGCTTTGCAGATGATGCAGTTCCGGCGGATGAGCTTGCACGGCTCTTCTGTGAGTACTGTCCGGTTCACGTTGAATCCTATTCAAATGCTCTGGAGACTGCGAAGGACTATGCAGGAAATGTAAACGGTCTTATTGTGATAACAGGTTCTCTTTATCTGGCAAGCCATTACCTTGGAACTAATGATAACAGCAGGATGAAAAACAGGATATGACCGGAAGTCTGTGGGGTCGTATGACGGAGGAATAATATGGATTGGCGCAGTAAGTATAAAAAGGCAGTGACATTCAGCTATGACGACGGTGTTCTCCAGGATGTCCGTCTTGCAGAGATTCTCAACAGATACGGCTTAAAGTGCACCTTCAATCTGAACACAGGTCTTGACTATGACCATGGCACATGGAAATGCGGTGATTTCTGGGTTCACAGGCTGAACCTTCCTGAGAGTACAGGCGTTTACGCCGGTCATGAGATAGCCGTCCATGGCAGACAGCATCTTAATCTTACAGAGCTTTCCGCAGATGAGCTTCATACAGAGCTTGCGGATGATGCAGCTGAGATCGAACGCCTTTTCGGCGTGAAGCCCTGCGGTATGGCATATGCCTACGGCGTATACAGCGACGCTGCAATTGAAAAGCTCCGTGAGCTTGGGATAAGGTATGCACGTACAGTTGAAAGCAGCCTGAGCTTCAACGAACAGACCGACCTTTTAAGATTCAGACCAACCTGTCATCATGAGGATGAAAGGCTATTTGATCTTGTGGATGAGTTCCTTTCTTCTGAGCCGGACAGACCTCAGGTTCTTTATATCTGGGGACACAGCTATGAGTTTGACAGCAGAAAGAACTGGGACAGATTCGAGAAGCTGTGCAGTGTCCTCGGCGGCAGAGATGATATATTCTACGGAACTAACAGACAGGTTCTTATTTATGAGGATTGATATACAGTAAAAAACAGCGGCAGGTGATGCGAATTACCTGCCGCTGTCTTATTATAGGTTCTGTATCGGATGCTTAGGTAAATTGTAGTTTATATATGCCGAAGGCACACCACGAAAGCCTCCCCTTAGTAAGGGGAGGTGGCACGCCGAAGGCGTGAGGTCGGGGATTGCGGGT
>JAZNOB010000099.1:0-2431 GCA_045580565.1 Ruminococcus sp. | reverse complement strand
ACCGACTTTTCAAGGACTGTCTCCGTCATGCTGCCGTCAATGGCAACAGTGCGCATCACAAAGGTACAGCCGGATACATCAACGCCGTTATTTACTGCATCCACAATAAAAATCAGCTTGTCCGCATACGCCTCGCCCTGTGTAAAGATACGCTCAATGGGCGAGGTTTCTATGTATTTGCCCTGTGCTTTCAGTTCCATTTTATCACTCCTTTGCTTCCAGAGCGTCAAGCCTGTCCCATATGCTCTGGAAATTATTGTTGTAAGCAGTTATCGTATTCCCAAGGTCTTTTACCGTCTGTTCAGCCTGCGCAAGAGCTGCATCCGCTGTTTTTCTTGCACTGCCGGCTATGATATTGGCATGAGTTTTTGCGCTGTTTTCAGCATGCTTTGCAAGGGACTGCTTCGCCGCCTGAGAGAGTACTCTGCTGTCAGAGCCGGCACAGCTGAACTGCCAGCCTCCACGGAATTTCCACATCATTCTTGTGATAAGGCTTTCTTTCCATACACCTGGACTTGATTCGATCCTGATCTTCTGCCCAAGCTTCGGGTAGTCCGTGAGCCTTGCAAACTGAGGATGACACCGCAGGCTGAAAGGACGTTTTTCACATTTCGCCAGCTGCTCACCTATGCCGTTAAGCACAGGGAAAGGCTTTTTGCCAAGTCCCTCACCATGATACCAGCGTCCGTCCAGAAAGGGATTGCCGGAAAGGTCGATAACGATGTTGCCCATATATTTGTTATAGGCTCCTCCGCTTGCCCAGCCTGTTTCATCGTAGGTCTTTATGTAGATCTTCTGCACATAGAGCGTATAGTCCGCTATATCACAGCTGTCAAGCTCTATGGTATCATAAGGGATGCTTATGGGGTCTGCCCATGTTGCCCTGAATGCCTCTGAGCTTGTCTCTGCCGGCTCGTAGCCGTAAGGTGTGAGATACAGCTTGCAGGTATCCGGTTCATCGGGAGAGGGCAGCATCTGCATACATCCTGCTGCAAGCTGTGCAAGATAGGATGCGTAGTCTCTGGGAGAGCGTGAACCGCAGCTGCCGGAAACTTCTGTCGGTATCAGAACGTATGCGTAGGTATCCGGAAAGTTATTGGTCACATCACTGCGGATATCATAAAGAATCGGATCTATCTCACACGCCGCAAGCTGTCCGTTTACATAAGGCATGATTCCTTCATTGAAATGAGCGGTCATAGTACGCACTGCGCTGTAGCAGAACTGATATATGGGATTATCAGATTCCGTCTGACTTTCGCCGGATTCTGAGGTGTATGAGCCGGTATCAAGCCACACAATAGCATCAGAAGCCTTAATGGTATACACAGTCCTCGAACGCTTAACAGACGTCACCCAGAACTCACCTCTCAAAACCTCCTGTGCATCCTCCGCAGAGGAATATATGCTGTAGAGTCTTATTTTTGCGCCGTAGAGCGTGTAGGCGTTTACCTCCGGCAGCTCGATGCGCAGCTTTACAGCCAGCTCAGCCGGACGTACACCGCCCACGGAAAAGGTGCTGTCGTCACAGCAGCGTGAAGTGATGCTGCATGAGCCTTCGATAACGTCATTTTCGGTGAAAGCGTGCTCGATGACAGTATAGCTGCTGCCGTCATGGACGGGGATGTACATAACGCCTCTCAGATGTTCCTCGATGAGCATATCACACCTCCTCTAAGGTCACGGAAAACTCATATGCACCACGCCCGAAACGGTCGTACTTGCCAAGCCTGCCGTAGGAGCAGAACATGCCGGCGTTTGAGAGGGCGGTGCTTATATCAGCGATCTGCCGGACGCTTATTTTACCGTTTTTGATAAAGTCGGCTTCATGTATCTTCTGAGTGATGTTGCCGATGCAGTCCGTATCAGCGTCAGAGCCGTGGGTGTACCGGAGATGTACAACAGGCGCGCTGAAGATGCTTTTCAGCACGCTGAGATACACGGAGTTTGCTTCTATTTTCAGGGAGATGCTACGCCTGCCGCTCCTCACGGGATACACGATAGTGCTGCCGGATTCATTCTGGTACGTTTTCATCTCCTCGGAATAGGAATCCCTCCACTCCGTAATGTTCCGGAGTACATATTCCGTGCCGCCGATAGTGTGGAAAATAGCTGTCATATGCTCCAGCCTCCTGAGTTTGCGTTTTCATCGGCAACTGCGCTGACGATAAAGCCTCTTATCTCCTCGTCGCCGATGTAGATATTGATTTTCGGTACGGCAGATGTGCCCTGAGAGCCGTCAGAATGAGCTGAGACAGCCGGAACGGCTTCGGGCTGAGAAGTGTACACCTCACGGTAAACAGGCGAATACGCGCTTACTGAGGACGCTCCCTGTGCGTTCATGATGCTGAGAGTACCTGCAACAGCAGCGTCAGCCATCTGTGCGGTGGCGGCTTCTACGTCGGGGATGCCTTCCTCTACGCCGATTACC
>JAZNOB010000098.1:0-4316 GCA_045580565.1 Ruminococcus sp. | reverse complement strand
ACATGGCTACGATCCGACTTCCCTTTGCAACAAACTTCAATCCGGAGATAAATATCCGTGAGGTATCTGCAAAGGGCAGCTATATTGAGAATGGTCAGTGGGTTGAAACTGAGCCTATGGAAATAAAGCGTGTATACAACTTCGATCAGGTTGGCGAAAAGGATATGTACCTCCTCCACCACGAGGAGCTGGAATCCCTTGCTATCAACATCAAGGGCGTTAAGCGAATCCGCTTCTTTATGACATTCGGTCAGAGCTATCTTACACATCTGAAGTGCCTTGAAAATGTCGGCATGACATCCATCGAGCCTATCATGTATGAGGGCAAGGAGATCGTTCCGCTCCAGTTCCTGAAGGCTGTACTGCCGGATCCTGCGTCTCTTGGCCCTCGTACAGTGGGCAAGACCAATATCGGCTGTATCTTCCAGGGCGTAAAGGACGGCAAGGAAAAGACCTACTATGTATACAACGTATGCGATCATCAGGAATGCTACAAGGAAGTCGGCTCTCAGGCTATTTCCTATACAACAGGCGTGCCTGCAATGATCGGTGCAATGATGGTCATGACCGGCAAGTGGAAGAAGCCCGGTGTATACAACATCGAGGAATTTGATCCGGATCCTTTCATGGAGGCTCTCAACAAGTGGGGGCTGCCGTGGACTGAAAACTTCGATCCTGTACTGGTTGACTGATGTACCTTAACAGAAAGTGGGTGCGTATCCTCCTGCTGTTGCTGCCCGTTATATTTGTCATAACCTGTGTGCTGCTTCAGGATACCGCTTTATGGATCGCTGAGAATGCGCTGCCGGAATGTGTGTCCTTCGCAGAGCTTGGAATATATTGTCCCGGCTGCGGACTGACAAGATGTATTCTGGCAGTCATGAACGGCGACCTCTGGCTGGCTTTCAGAAACAACGCTGCTGTAACAGTACTGTTTATATGTATTGTGCTCCTGTATGCTGAGATGATTATGCTTTCTTTTGGTAAAGATGTACATCTGCTGCCAAGGAAAGCATGGATCTGGATACTTTTGGGAATTGCTGCCGGAGCCTACTTCGTTCTCAGAAATTTCATACCTGAACTCCAGCCGCTTCCTCTGATTGCATAGAAATTAACTACTGCTTTTGTGCCTTTTGACACAAAAGCAGTTTTTTTGAAGTTTTGGGGAGATTTTTTCGTATTTCATCAAATTATTTTCCAAAAACACTTGATTTTTCTTGTGATATGGTATATAATTAGAAATGTGCAGTTGAAATAATTGTATACTTTAACATCTTGATACTAATTATATTGAATAGGAGCGAATTACCATGAGCACTACAAAAACAAAAAAGAACATTGCACTCGCAGGTCACGCCGGTTCCGGTAAGACCACTCTGTGCGAAGCGCTGCTTTATCGCAGCAGCACTACTGAACGTATGGGCAAGATCGCAGAAGAAAATACTGTATCTGACTATACTGCTGAAGAAATGAAGAGAAAGTCTTCTGTATATACAGCGGTTGCTGCACTTCCGCTTCAGAAGCTGGATGTTAATATTATTGATACTCCCGGTATGCTCGACTTTGCCGGTGAAATGGTTTCCGGTATCTATGCAAGTGACTGCGTAATGATCACTGTTTCCGGTAAGTCCGGCGTAAAGGTAGGCACTCATAAGGCTTATGATCAGGCTGTTAAGATGCAGAAGCCCAGAATGTTCGTTGTTACAAAGCTGGATGACGAAAACGCTAACTTCTACAATGTACTTACAGACCTGAAGGCTGAGTTCGGTTCTGCTGTATGTCCTGTTATCGTACCTGTTATCGCTGACCGTAAGGTCGTTTCATATGTAAACCTCATTGAAATGAAGGCTTACAAGTTCGACGAAAGAGGCAAGGCTGTTGAAACTGATATGCCCACTGCCGAGGTTTCCGAGAAAATGAGCTATCGTATCGACGGTCTTATCGAAGCTTTCTCCGAGGCTGTTGCAGAAGCAGACGAAGATCTTTTTGAAAAGTTCTTCTCCGGCGAACCTTTCACCGAAAAGGAACGTATAGACGGTATCCACAAAGGCGTATGCTCAGGCGTTATCACTCCTGTAGTATGCTGCTCTGCGCAGACTCTGGGCGGCGTTGAGCTGCTGATGCGTGAGATGGATCTCCTTGTTCCTGAGGCTGATGAAACTGTTATTACCGCTGATGCTGAAGAAATTTCCATCACTGCTGATGATCCGGCTATGGTTTATGTGTTCAAGACCGCAGCTGACCCGTTCGTTGGCAAGATGTCATATATGAAGGTTATCTCCGGCTCTGTAAAGAGCGGTGATGAGCTTGTCAATGCAGGCACTGGTTCTTCCGAAAAGATCGGTAAGCTTCTCCAGCTGGTAGGCAAGAAGCAGAAGGAAGTTTCCGTGGCTGTCAAGGGCGATATTATCGCAGTTACAAAGATGAACGTAAGCACTGGTGATACTCTCTGTGCAGCTTCAAGAGTTGCAGCTCTGGAGGCACCTGAATATCCCAAGCCTACATACAGAATGGCTGTTGCTCCCGGCGCAAGAGGCGACGAGGCTAAGATCGCAAGCGCTATGCAGAGAATGCTGGAAAGCGATATGACTCTCACATATGAGCAGGATCCCAACACAAGAGAAATGATCCTCAGCGGTCTGGGCGAACAGCACCTGCTGGCAGTTGCATCTCAGCTCAAGTATGACTTCGGCGTTGAGATCGCTCTTAATGTTCCCAAGATCGCCTATCGTGAAACTATCCGCAAGAAGGTTAAGGTTCAGGGCAGATATAAGAAGCAGTCCGGCGGTCACGGTCAGTTCGGCGATGTATGGATCGAATTTGAGCCTTGCCTGTCTGATGAGCTGGTATTTGAAGAAAAGGTATTCGGCGGTGCTGTTCCTAAGAATTTCTTCCCTGCTGTTGAAAAGGGACTTCAGGATTCCGTAAAGAAGGGTGTTCTTGCTGGCTTCCCGGTAGTTGGTCTGAAGGCTATACTGGTAGACGGTTCATATCATCCGGTAGACTCCTCTGAAATGTCCTTCAAGACCGCTGCTTCTCTGGCATATAAGGAAGGTATGCGTCAGGCTGAGCCTACACTCCTTGAGCCTATTGGCACTCTGGTCGTTTGCGTTCCCGATGAATGCACCGGCGATATGATGGGCGAGCTGAATAAGCGCAGAGGCAGAGTTCTGGGTATGAATCCCTCTGAGAAATATAAGGCTTCTACTGATATCATGGCTGAAGTTCCCATGCGTGAAATGAGTGACTTCGCTCTGCTGCTCCGTCAGATGACTCAGGGCAGAGGTGAATTTACTCTGGAACCGGTTCGCTATGAGCCGCTGCCGCCTCACCTGATGGCTGATGTAATTGCTTCCTGTGCAATTGATAACGAATAAGAACCATAAATCAGAACAGGACGGCAAGCTATAGGTTTGCCGTCCTTACTTTAAAAAAAGCTATTGCATTTCAGGCTGAAATGTAGTATAATATAGTTATGCAAAGCATATACTACTACGACAGATAGGAGAGATTACAATGGAAATGAACGAATACACACCGGATCTTTACACTCTTGAAGATGAAGAAGGCAATGAGCAGGAATTTGAGCTGCTGGATGTAATGGAATACGAAGGCGAAAAGTATTTTGCACTTACTCCTTACTATGGCGAAGACCACGACAGCCTGCTGGACGATGACGGCGAGGTAGTTATCCTCAAGGAGGATATGGTTGACGGCGAGCCTATGCTTGTTTCCATCGAGGAGGACGCTGAATACGAGAAGATCGGCGGTCTTTTCCTTGAAAGACTCAATGAGATCTATGATGAGGACGACGAAGACGAAGAATAAACTAAGTTTTCAGCATATTCATAAAATTTCCTCACCTTTTAGAGGAAAAACTATTGATTTTTTCGGCGAAGTATGATATACTATAATCAGTAAAGATGACTGCCTTGCAGCTATTGCTTTTACGTGTCCTACGGTTTTTATAATCCAACACTTATTTAAAGGGAATTTTGTTTCCGGATACGGATTGCAGACCTCCCGCTTTTGCGGACGAAGGGAGCGTGAACTATCCGGGCGGATGTACCCACCATGCTATTTAGCTTGGTTTTATGCGCCGTATGACGGCAAGGCGGTTATTTTTATTATATTGCATGAATAAAGCTGCTGCAGCGATATGCTGCGGCAGCTTTTGTGCGTTCTGATGTAAAAACTGGCTCTCAACCAAAAGTTGGGGGGATTTTGACAATGTGCGGAGCACACCGACCAAGGCTCCCCTTAGTAAGGGGAGCTGTCACGCCTGCGGCGTGACTGAGGGGATTGTAAATACCCCA
>JAZNOB010000097.1:0-7935 GCA_045580565.1 Ruminococcus sp. | reverse complement strand
CGGAAAGGGTGCACATAGTTCGTCCATGGAAGGAATTGACCAGTGTTATAATAGTATGGCGTCCCTTGCCGTACTTGTCAAAGCTGTATTTACGTGCAAGCTTTATTGCACATTCATTTGATTCAGCGCCGCTGTTGCAGTAGAACAGCTTGCTGTAGCCGGTCGCCTTGCAGATAGCCTCGGCGCAGTCAGCCTGAACCTTTGTGTAATATAAATTTGATGTATGCTGAAGCTTCTTTGCCTGAGTACATACTGCCTGTGTCCATGCTTCATTGCAGTAACCCAGAGAGGATGTTCCGATACCGCTGCCGAAGTCGATGTAAGACTTGCCGTTTTCATCGCAGCAAGTATTATCCTTGCCCTCCTCCAGAACTACAGGGAAACGTCCGTATGTACCCATAACTGAGCTGCTCAGCTTTTCCTGTGTTGTCATTGTTTTCACTCTCCTTATTATTCCATTTCAAGCAGACAATAAGTCTCCTCTGTTGTATTCTTATAGAATGTCACCCATATATCATCTGTTTTCGCAAGGGACTCCTTCAGATACTCAAGCTCATAGCTCTGGAGCTGATAGCTGAGCGTTACCTCAGTCTGAGGAGGAAGCAGAGTACGGTATTCGAGGGAGTAGCCAAGCTTATCCGATGCGTCTGCGTAGTAGCTGTCAGGATATACGCAGCAGATATAATCCTCTGTATCCTTGCTTTCCTTCATTATAATTGCAGGCAGACCGTCCTCAGAACTATTGCCGTAATTCTCGATAACAGCTGTTACAATTCCGGTATCCGCATCAAAGCTTGCCTTATTCACACGAAGATTGATACGCTCAGTCACATATTCAAGCTCATAGTCATTATCAAAGATACTGAAATCAAAGTCATCCATATTGAAGTCGTAGTCGAAGTCCTCCAGCAGGCTGCCGGGGGAATCATCTGAGCCGAAGTCGCTTGAACAGTCGCAGGATTCAGCCTCAGAGATAACTGCGCCAACAGCTGCAAGAAGTATCGCTATTACGCTTGTTACCCTGCTTGATTTTTTCTTGTTCTTCTGATTATCCGTCATGACTGAGTGCTCACCTCCTGTCCATTCAGTGTAACAGGAATTACTGTCATTCTGTCTGCATTCAGCTTATAGTCACTGTAGCTTGTGCCCACGCCCTCGTATATGCAAAGCTCAAACTCATTGGATGTATCCTTTACCAGAAACAGGAGCGTACCTGAGCCGTAGCTGAGACCTGATATCATATCATAGCTGTAATAGAGATTCGTTTCATCGTCCTCATAGCTTATAATATCGCTCTCGTAAATTGACATAAGGTGAACGTCCTCAGTTTTATCGTGAAGCGCTGCATAAGCGTCCTTACCGTCAAAGCCGTACATCTCATAGCCGTCTGCATCGGTCTTTTCAAATGAAACTGCAATATACCTCCAGCCGTCAGCAACCGGCAGCTCCTGCCATTCTGGCTCGAATATCTCAGTTATAGTGAGGTCATAACCGTGCATACCGATAGCCTCTCCCAAAGAGGCGGTCGATTCCTCTATTTCAACAGGAACATATTCCGTCGTCGGTTCAGTTTCAGCTTCTGTTTCAGATTCTGATTCTGTGCTGTCAGTATACGCCTCAGTTTCAAGCTCCTGAGATGATACAGTGGTGGGTTCCATATCCGGTTCGTGGTAGGATGCGTCCTTGTTATAGGTTTTCAGCACCATAAGAGCAGCCACTGATATTATCACAAGAGTTATGGATGCAGCAACTATCCTTGTAACGACTTTTCTTATCTTGTAAACACCTGTGCCGTCCTTTTTGTCGTAGTCGAGAACTGTAGGCGTTTCCTTTTGCTTACGTGGTATATCGCCGGAAGCCTCACGCTGCAGCTGCTCGCTCTCCATGCTGCCTGTAACGACAGTGCCGCACTTCGGGCATACCCAGCTGTTGAATTCATAGTCAAACCACTTCCCGCAGTTCGGGCAAGCGTGCTTTGCCATATATGTACCTCCTTAACGGAACTGCGTACCTATGCCCTCATTTGAAAGTGTCTCAATGAGGATGGAATGAGGAACTCTGCCGTCAATTATAGCAGTTTTCTTAACGCCTCTGCGTACAGCCTCAACACAGCAGTCAATTTTCGGTATCATACCGCCGGAGATAACGCCCTTTCTCTTGAAGAAAGGCACTTCGCTGACGTGCACGAATGGGATCAGTGTGGACGGATCGTCCTTGTCACGGAGAAGTCCTGCAATATCTGTCATGAGAATGAGATTCTCCGCACCAAGCTGTGCTGCGATTCTTGCAGCGGCAGTGTCGGCGTTTATATTATATGTCTGACCATGCTCGTCAGTTGCAACTGTTGCGATAACCGGAATGTATCCGCAGTTAAGTGCGTCGATGATGGGCTTTTCGTTTACCTTTACGATATCGCCTACAAAGCCGAGGTCTTCACCATTGGGGCCTTCCTTGCGTTCAGCAATGAGCATTCCGCCGTCTGTACCGCAGAGACCAAGAGCCTGACCGTGGCTTCTGCCCAGAAGGTTTACCAGATCCTTGTTTACCTTTCCGGCAAGAACCATCTTAACGACTTCTACTGTTTCAGCATCAGTGTATCTGAGACCGCCGATGAATTTGCTCTCGATATTCAGTCTGTTCAGCATATCGTTTATCTCAGGGCCGCCGCCGTGCACCAGAACTACCTTTACACCTACCAGTGACAGCAGAACGATGTCGTTCATAACAGCCTGCTTGAGAGCTTCGTTTGTCATAGCGTTTCCGCCGTACTTTACAACAACGATCTTGTCATTGTACTTCTGTATATAGGGCAGTGCGTCAACAAGCACCTGCGCTCTTATATTGTTAGTAATTTCTCCCATTTTACAAGTCTCCTTATGAACGGTAGTCGCCGTTGATCTTTACGTAATCATAAGTAAGATCACAGCCCCATGCTGTTGCTGTGCCTTCGCCGTCGCCGATGGAAATGAGTATCTGGATCTCATCCTCAAGCAGTATCTCCTTGGCAATTTCCTCAGAGAAAGGAATACCAGAGCCATCCTTGCAAACGTCAATGCTGCCTGCCTTTGAAGCAAGGGTAACATCTACCTTGTTTATATCAAATTCAGCAGGTGCATAGCCTACTGCACAGAGGATACGTCCCCAGTTTGCGTCAGAGCCGAACATTGCGCACTTGAAAAGCGGTGAGCAGATAACGCTCTTTGCAACGATAATTGCTGTATCCACATCGGCTGCGCCGGAAACTGTGCATTCCAGAAGCTTTGACGCACCCTCGCCGTCCTTTGCAAGAAGGCGTGTCATATTCATCATAACGATATAGAGTGCCTGACGGAATGCGTCATAGTCTGCGCAGTCAGCTGTGATCTCAGCATTGCCTGCCATACCGGACGCCATGACCATACAGGTATCATTGGTAGACTGGTCGCCGTCAACGGACAGGCAGTTATATGTAACCTTTACCACATCAGACAGAGCCTTCTGGAGCATTTCTGGAGAAATGGCAGCATCTGTTGTGATGCAGTTGAGAGTAGTCGCCATATTGGGATGGATCATGCCGCTGCCCTTTGCCATGCCGCCCAGATGACAGGTCTTACCGTCCAGAGTAAATTCAACAGCAACCTCTTTCGGGAATGTATCTGTTGTCATGATTGCAAGTGCAGCTTCGTGACCGCCATTTGCGGAAAGCTTTTCGCAAAGCTCCGGCATAGCCTTTTCGATAGGCTCGATAGGAAGTATCTGACCGATAACGCCTGTGGACATTACCATAACAAGCTTTTCGTCAATGCCCAGCTGCTGTGCTGCAAGTGCGCACATTGCCTTTGCCTTTTCCACGCCGTCGGCATTGCAGGTGTTGGCGTTCTTGGAGTTTGCGATCATTGCCTTTGCCTTGCCGCCTGTTGCCGCAAGGTGTTCCTTCATGACAAGGATAGGAGCACCCTTTACCTTGTTCTGTGTGTAAACTGCCGCTGTGCTGCATTCTGTATCAGAAACCAGCAGAGCAAGGTCGTTCTTACGGGTAGGATTTTCCTTGATCCCGCAGTATACACCGCTTGCACGGAAGCCCTGTGCCGCACATATACCGCCGTCTATATATTTGTATCCATCAAACTGTTTCATTTAAAGTTCCTCCTTATTAAAGAAGTCCTGTTGTCTCGTCTGCGCCCATCATGATATTCAGGCACTGTACAGCTGCGCCGGATGCGCCCTTGCCCAGATTATCAAGTCTTGAACACAGAAGAACCTGCTCCTCGCTTCCGCAGACGAATATCTCCATCATATTTGTATCCCTGAGGTCATTGGAGCTGATCCGGAGAGCAGTCATATCCGCCTCTTCAAGAAGCGGCATTACCTTTACAAAATTGCAGCCTGCATAGTGTTCTGTGAACATTGCGTGTATCTCCTTTGGTGATACAGCCTTTCCTGCAATTGCAGCCTGTACCGGAATGGAAACGACCATGCCGTTATAATAGTCATCCACAATTGGAGTGAACATAGGCTTTCTGCTGAGTCCGGAGATAGCCTGCATTTCCGGCAGATGCTTGTGGTTATTTGCAAGTCCGTAGAATCTTGGGCTGTGAACCTCAGCTGCGCTGTCAGGTGCTTCGACCTCGGCGATCATCTTCTTGCCGCCGCCGCTGTAGCCGGATACTGCAAAGCACTGTACCGGATAATCAGCCGGCATAAGTCCGCTCGCTACCATAGGATATGCAAGAGAATTGAAGCCGCTTGCATAGCAGCCCGGAACTGCAACTCTGTTGGAGCCTGCGATCTTCTCACGGTGAGCCTTGGACAGCTCCGGAAAACCGTATGCCCACGCAGGATTTGTTCTGTGTGCAGTGGAGGCGTCGATAATGCGGACAGGTGCGTCCTCTGCAAGTGCAACCGCTTCTCTTGCAGCTGCGTCAGGAAGGCAAAGGATAGTATAATCACTTGCCTGAATGAGCTTTTTTCTCTCGTTTGCATCCTTACGGAGCTGAGGGTCTATCTGGAGGAGGTTGATGTCGTCTCTGCCTGCGAAGCGTTCCAGAATACGCAGACCGGTTGTACCCTCCTGACCGTCTATGAAAATGTTTACTGACATTTCTGATGTTCCTTTCCATTGGGTTTTCTGCGAAAGGCTCCCCTTAGTAAGGGGAGCTGTCAGCGACAGCTGACTGAGGGGATTGTATGCGTCAAGTTAGGATTACTGTCAACATAAGTCAGACATTCTCTCCGCAATCCCCGACCTCACGCCTGCGGCGTGCCACCTCCCCTTACTAAGGGGAGGCTTAATCGGTTTTTACAATATTTTTATTCCCTCGGGCACTTCCACACGCTGAACACGCACGTGCCCACAAGTACAAGTCCTGCCCATATCCATGACACGATTCCATGCCATTCCAATACCAGTCCGATGAGCACCTCGCCCAGTATCCAGACAAGCACTGCTATGAGGCAGAGACACATTATAAATTTAAACTGTCTTTTCAGCATATGCTCACGCTTCCAGCTGAGCCTTGGCAAGTTCGATCTGTACTGCTACAGCATCCGGTGACGGGCCGCCCTGTGAAAGTCTGCCCTTTACGCAGGTCTCAAGGCTTATCGCTTCATATACATCCTCTGTGAAAAGGTCTGTCATCTTCTGGTATTCCTCAAGCGGAAGTGTTTCCAGTGTAAGTCCCTTTGCAATGCACTCTGCAACCAGTGTGCCGGATATCTTGTATGCATCACGGAAAGGCATACCCTTCTTTACAAGGTAGTCAGCGCAGTCTGTAGCATTGATGAAGCCCTTTGCTGCTGCGGCTCTCATATTTTCCTTGTTTACTGTGAGAGTTTCCATCATAGGGATAAAGGTCTTTACGCACAGCTTTACTGTATCAACTGCGTCGAAAATAGCCTCCTTATCCTCCTGCATATCCTTATTGTATGCCAGCGGCAGTCCCTTCATCATTGTGAGAAGTGTATTCAGATCGCCGTATACTCTTGCGGTCTTGCCACGGATAAGCTCGGTGATATCCGGATTCTTCTTCTGCGGCATGATAGATGAGCCTGTTGCATAAGCGTCGTCAAGCTCGATGAACTTGAATTCCCATGAGCACCAGAGGATCACTTCCTCAGAGAATCTTGACAGGTGCATCATGATAAGTGACAGGGTATTTGCCAGCTCTATGCAGTAATCTCTGTCAGATACGCCGTCCAAACTGTTGGGCATGGGAGCGTCGAAGCCAAGCAGCGAAGCTGTCAGCTCTCTGTCAATATTATATGTAGTACCAGCCAGTGCGCCGCTGCCCAGAGGACAAACGTTCATTCTCTTAGCAGTATCATCAAGTCTGCCAAGGTCACGGAGGAACATCTGAACATAAGCCATCATGTGATGTGCAAAGGTGATAGGCTGTGCTCTCTGAAGGTGAGTATAGCCGGGCATTACAGCGTCAGTGTTCTTCTCAGCAAGAGCAACCAGAACCTCGCACAGCTTATGAACCATTTCTCTTATCTCAGCGATCTCGTCACGGAGATAGAGTCTCAGATCAAGTGCAACCTGATCGTTTCTTGAACGTGATGTGTGAAGTCTCTTGCCCACATCGCCGTATCTCTTGGTAAGCTCTGCCTCAACGAACATGTGGATGTCCTCAGCAGTGGGGTCAAATTCCAGCTTGCCGGATTCAATATCCTCCAGTATCTCGCCCAGACCCTTTATGATTGTAGCACTGTCCTCCTCAGTGATAATGCCGCACTTGCCAAGCATTGTTGCGTGTGCAATGCTGCCCTCTATGTCGTGCTTATACATTCTTGCATCAAATGCAATTGAGGAGTTGAATGCGTTTACAGTTTCGTCTATTTCCTTGGAAAATCTTCCTGCCCAAAGTGCCATTTACTCTGACCTTCCTTTCATTATCTTCTTTATCTTTCTATCTGTAAAAAGCTCGCCGCCTGTCGCTCTGCTTCTCTGTGCAGCCAGAGCCTTCACCTCGTCAAATTCCTGTGAAAATGCAGGATGGGATTCAGGCGGAAGCTGGGCTGTCAATGCTTCCATTCTGCATGTATGTATGATCCTGTACGTCCAGTATGCAGCCAGTACCACCAGCACTGCTCCGCCGATAACAGCAGCCTCTGTAAAACGGGAAATGCAGCAGAGGTAAAATACTGCAAGCAGCCCTATAAGCGCCAGGAATGCTGTAATAGCGGTAATATTCATATATCGCATTCTCGCCCACGGTTCTTTGTTTCCGCACTTACCGCATTTGCATCGGAACTGCGCTGTACGGTACTTGCCCTCTTCTCGTTCCTCGCAGATATCCAGAAGCTTTCTTATAAGACGTCCGCCGGCATCACTCGACGCTTTTTCCTTGGCGTCAAGTCTGCTTTCGCTGATAAAGCCAAAAGCACCGCCCGAACCGCCTGCACTGATTGAGTGCTGTACCAGATTCTGAGCATCGCACACTGAACAGGTATAGGTCACATAAAGCTCTGCGGAACGTAAAGCAGTGGAAGTCGAATGAAACAGTCCCATATAGCTATCCTTTCCCATAATCGAAAAAAGGCGGCTCGGAGCCGCCTTCTTCTGTTTTATTAGTTGCCACGATTCTGGTCAAGCTTTGCCTTAACCCAGATCGGCAGACCGAACAGGTTGATAAAGCCTTCAGCGTCCTTCTGGTTGTAAACATCTTCTGCATCGAAGGTTGCAACCTCTTCATCGTACAGAGTATACGGAGAAGTAACGCCTGCGTTGATGATGTTGCCCTTGTACAGCTTCAGCTTAACATCACCTGTAACTGTCTTCTGAGTCTCGTCAACGAATGCTGTAAGAGCTTCTCTCAGAGGTGTGTACCACTGACCGTTGTATACGATATCAGCAAACTTGATGCCGATGTACTGCTTCATTCTTGCAGTTTCCTTATCCAGAGTGATTGTCTCCAGAACGTCATGAGCGTGATACAGGATAGTACCGCCGGGAGT
>JAZNOB010000096.1:0-19333 GCA_045580565.1 Ruminococcus sp. | reverse complement strand
CGAGGGACAGACATATTACTATGTGCCAGATAGCGCAGATAGTTATTTCCCAACAGATGGTGGTAGAAAATATCGCGGCAAGATATATCTGGCAAGTGATTGTTTCTACAATATTATGGCGGGAAATGTAGCTCCTTGGGATGGCGTGACTCCACGCAATATTAACAATCCTTTGGAATCAGTGACACAAAGCATTGATGTGTATGCCAGATTCTATATGACAGATACAATTCAGTATGTGCGCATGCACTACCGTATCTATAATGACAATACCAGAACTACATCTATCGGTAGATACATCGGTAGAGCAGTTGTTGTGAAGACTGGTAATAAGTACACAATTACCACGGAAGCTCATTCTAATGTAGGTGGATATCATTTCTTTGGATGGGCTACTACAGAAAATGGTTGGGATGCTGGATTGAATTCTACAATTCTGCCATCAGAAATTGCTCAGGAACAGGCACAGACTCTTACAATTACGACTGATGTAATTGAACGGGGAGATGTATATGCTATCTATGAGAAGATTGATAATTATCCGGTAAATGTAGAATTCTGTGCATATGATTCCAACAATGATGGATGGGGTTCTTCTATATATCAGCCTCAGTATAATACATATTCTACTGAGGATTGGGTTGGCGGTTCATACACCAGACGCATCTATCTGCCAAAGACTGCTGATGTAGTAGGTTATGATTTGCACAAATATAATGACACTAATGACTACAAGGCTCTATTCTTTGCTGCGGACGGAACAAGAGATGAAGCAAAAGATATAGACATACAGTATGATACCTCTAGTCATATATCATTGCAGGCTGCCCTTGCTGCGGGAGCTGCGTATGTGGAAATTGACATTACAGCACCTGGTACATATGTAGTAACTTACAGAGGCCAGGGGGCGAGATTTTATAGAGTTGATAAATATTATCTCAATACAGTTAGTGGTGGAAATGCTTATACATATCATGATACCCAGCAGAAAGAGCGTATCCGTAGCCCTTGTGCTTGGAAAAGCCGTATTCGGGATACATTTCATCAAGCTCACGGAGATTCCTGTCCCTTGCAACCTTTGCAAGAATTGACGCAGCTGCAATGCTTGCGGAATTTGCGTCACCCTTTACAACAGCTTCCGCAGAAACGGACAGCTCCGGCAGACGGTTTCCATCAACAAGAACATAGTCCGGCTGAATGGCAAGACCTTCAACAGCCCTTTTCATCGCAAGCATAGCCGCATTCAGAATATTTATCTCCTCTATCTCAGCAACAGATGCTGCTGCTATGCAGTAAGCCTTAGCCTTCTGGCATATTTCCTCAAAAACAAGCTCTCTCTTTTTCTCGGAAAGCTTCTTGCTGTCATTTATGCCCTCAATAGGATCATCAGGGTCAAGGATAACAGCCGCCGCATAAACATCGCCTGCAAGAGGGCCTCTGCCGGCTTCGTCTACGCCGCAAAGAAGAGGATAGCTCTGCCTTTTTTCACTGTCAAAGGCATAAAGCTCCTCAGTAGTCTTTTTTACTGCCGCAGTCTTAGCCATCAGCCTGTTCCTCCGGTGATTCCAGAGTCATTCTGCCGAGCTTGCCGCTTCGGTATTCATCTATAAGAGTAATGGCAGCACGTTCGGTATTTACCTCGCCGCCGGATATAAGCATACCTCTTTTTCTGCCCATTGTCTCCAGAAGCTCAACACCGCCCATTTCGGTGAACTCTGTCATCTTGTATCGGGTCTCAAGAGTCTGGGGATAGGTTTTAGCGAGATATTCAAGAAGCATCATAGCAAGAGTCTCGATATCAACAACGTCATCATTGATAGCACCTGTAAAGGCAAGGCGTTTAGCGACCTCCTGATCGTCGAACTTCGGCCACAGTACGCCGGGCATATCCAGAAGCTCCATGTTATTGCCGATCTTCACCCACTGCTTTGTTCTGGTAACACCGGGTCTGTCTTCCACCTTTGTACGCTTTGACTGTGCCATGCGGTTGATGAATGATGACTTGCCTACATTTGGTATACCTACTATCATAAGACGGATAGGCGCACCCACCATGCCGGCATTCTTTCTTCTTTCAAGAAGCTCACTGAGGAGCTTTTCTATAGCACCGGTAAAGTTCTTGACGCCCTTACCGCTTTTGCAGTCTACAGGCAGTGCAGGTATTCCCTGCTTTCTGAAATGAGCGATCCACTTATCCGTCATGACTGGGTCAGCCATATCAGCCTTATTCATAAGGAAAAGCCTCGGCTTATTGCCGATCATCTGATCCATTTCAGGATTGCGGCTGCTCTCTGGAATGCGTGCGTCGAGAATTTCAACTACAGCGTCAACAAGTGACAGATTCGCAGCGATCATACGACGTGTCTTGGTCATATGTCCCGGAAACCACTGTATGTTTCTTATAGTCAGCTCAGACATCCCATATCTCCTTTCATATTGCAGAAGCTCTGCAATCAGTCATAGATTCCGCCAAAATCAGCCAGCGGGAAGAAGCGGAACAGCGCCTTGCCCAGAATCTGATCCTCGGAAACGAAGCCTACTGCACCAGAACGGCTGTCAGTAGAATTCTGGCGGTTATCACCCATTACAAACATATATCCATCCGGTACGATAAGCGGATACGCAAACGCACCATAGTTGGTAGTTGTAGAGTTTTTGATGTATGTTTCATCCTGCAGCTCGCCGTTTATATAAACTGCGCCTGTTGAAAAATCAATGTCAAGCTCGTCGCCGCCAACAGCGATAACTCGCTTTATAAGCTTCTTATCTTCAGAAATTCCCATACCCTCTGTAAGATTTCCTTCAGCGTCATATGTCCATGAGCTGCTGTTGTCTACAACGACAATATCGCCGTAATCCGGAGTGTATAAGAAATTTGACATAAAAAGCCTGTCCTGATCGTGAAGAGTTGATTCCATAGAACGGCCTTCAACTGTAACAGGGCGTGCCACATATGCGAAAAACAGTATAACTGCAAAGACAGAAACAAACACTGCCTCCATTATATCCAGAAAGTCTCCCAGAAACGAACCCTTCTTCTTTTCATCCGTTTTCTGTACAGTCTTTTTTGTATCTTCCATATGTACCTCTTTTCCTGCACTCGCTGCATAAAGTAATTTTGTGGATATAATAAAAAAAGGACATAATGTCCCCTTTTTACTCATGATGTCAGGATCACCGGAAGCGCAGACTATACGTCTCGCCTCCGCCTGACCTGTCGTGATTAGCGAATTGCTTCCTTAACCTTTGCAGCCTTACCTACACGGTCACGGAGATAGTACAGCTTAGCTCTGCGTACCTTACCGCTTCTGATTACGTCTACCTTCTCAACTACCGGAGAGTGGAGCGGGAATACACGCTCTACACCGCAGCCGTGAGACAGACGGCGAACTGTAAAGGTTTCGCTGATGCCGCCGTGCTTCTTAGCGATAACTGTACCCTCGAACATCTGGATACGGCTCTTATCGCCTTCCTTGATTCTTACGTGAACCTTTACGGTATCACCTACAGAAATTACCGGGGCTTCCTGCTTCATGCTTGACTCGCTGATCATTTTTAATGCATCCATTTTTCTTTCCTCCTGATTTTCAGACGTTCATTCACGGCAGGGCGGTCAGAACCTGCGTCGGGCATCGTCGTACCTCTTCGTCAGCGGATCGTCTGATTTAATGTCGTTATGGCATTACACTCACTTGGTATTTTACCAAGCGGATTTCAAATGCTCTATTATCATACCACATCCTGAAAAAAAAAGCAAGTGTTTTTTTAAAAAAATTCAGTTTTTTCCGAAGAAAGCAGTCTCAAACGGCAATATTTCGGGAATCCGAAGGAAACCTCCTCCATTTTTCCGAATGTTTCTATTAAAAGTGAAGGGTTTACATTAACTGTACTTCCGGCAGGAAGCCTTAGATAAAGCTCAAGACCTTCCTCTGTTTCTTCAGCGCCAAGAAGCTCCGTCTGCTCCTTCAGGTCTATTTCCTTGAAGCCACGCTTTGTTTTCTTCTCTACAAGAATCTTTTCCTGTGACATGAACTCATTCCAGCTCTTATGAAGCTCCGCACTGTTTTCGCAGGGCAGCGTCACCTTGTATTCCGCATAACCCATCTGTCCCATTTTATGCTTAGGAGCATAGCAGCTGAGTACCTCTATTCCTTCAGGAAGAATAGCATTCATCCTGTCCCTCACTTCTTCAAAGGGAAGCTCTTCGCTGAGCTGGATCCCGATTATCTCGCATCCGCTTTCAAATCCAAGGGAAAGGGCTGCTGCAAACACTATAAGCATATGGGGATGGAAACCCTCTGAATATGCTATGGGCAGCTCGGCACGTCTTATACATCTCTGAAAACAGCGCATAAGGTCAAGATGGGAAATATACTTAGCTCTGCCGGTCTTTGCAAATTTCATTCTGTATGTGGTTTTCAAAAGCACGCCCTCCCTACTTCACGGTTTACGCCGCAGCCGCTGCAATTTGCACGGCAGTGAGGCGTTGTTTCAGCGTTCATAGCCTTTTTATGCTCACGGACAAGGAACGACTTGTCCACCATATAATTCAGGTGTTCCCATGGCATTACCTCGTCATATTCTCGTCTGCGGCTTGCATAGAACTCCGGAGCTATACCGCACTCAGCAAACGCCTTTTCCCAGCATTCCCAGTTGAAGCGGTCACTCCAGCTGTCGAAGCGGCTGCCGTTTTTCCATGCTGCATATATTACGTCGCAGAGTTTTCTGTCGCCTCGTGCAAGAACGCCCTCCATCTGGCTTATGCGGAACTCATGCCAGCTCACCTTGACACGCTTTGCATTGCGTGGGTTTATTGAATTTACAAGATGCTCCTGCTTATGGCGTACCTCTTCCTCGGTAGCCTGCGGCTCGAACTCAAAGGGCGTAAAGGGCTTTGGTACAAATGTTGCAACGCTGACAGACACCTGAACCATCTTTCCTCTCGGACGGTTCTGATTCTGGAAGAACATATCCACGATACGGTCGGCAATGTCAGCAATACCTGCAATGTCCTCGTCAGTTTCCGTAGGAAGTCCCATCATGAAGTAAAGCTTTACATTAAAGTATCCGCCGGAGAATGCGATCTCTGCGGCGTTCATTATCTCCTCATCGGAAACATTCTTATTGATAACGTCACGGAGTCTCTGTGTGCCTGCCTCCGGCGCAAAGGTAAGACCTGTTTTGCGCACACGCTTTATCTTCTCCATAAGAGCATCGGAGAAATTATCCACTCTCAGGGACGGCAGAGACATACCGATACGCTTTTCCTCTGTAAAATCAAGAAGCTTTGTGAGCATCTCATCAATGCCGCTGTGGTCGCTTGTGCTGAGGGATGACAGCGACAGCTCCTCGTAGCCTGTGTTCCTGCACAGTTCCCTCGCCTGCTTACAGATAGTATCCGGCTGCTTTTCACGGAACGGACGATAGATAAAGCCTGCCTGACAGAAGCGGCAGCCTCTTATACATCCACGGAGAACCTCCACTACGCTTCTGTCGTGGACTACCTCAGTAAAGGGCACTACAAAGGTTTCCGGATAATAAACCTTATCGAAATCCTTGATGATACGCTTTGTTATAACAGCAGGTGCACTATCCTTGGGAGATATTTTCTCTATAGTACCGTCCTCTTTATAAGTAATATCGTAGAGGGACGGCACATATATACCCTCAATTTTTGCAGCCTCTCTCAGGAATTCCTGACGTGTTGCACCCTGCTTCTTCATCTCTGCGTACAGCTCCATGACCTCAAGGTTTACCTCTTCGCCCTCGCCGAGTATGAAGAAGTCAAAGAAATCCGCAACAGGCTCAGGGTTGCACACACAAGGACCGCCTGCACAGACCATCTGCGCCATTGAATCTCCTCTGTCCCTTGCATAGACAGGGATGCCTGCAAGGTCAAGCATATTGAGGATATTCGTGTAGCACAGCTCATACTGGAGAGTAAAGCCTATCATGTCAAAATCACGTACAGGCTCAAGACTTTCCAGAGCGTAGAGCGGAATGTCGTTCTCACGCATAAGCTGCTCAAAGTCCGTATCCGGCGCAAATACTCGCTCACACCAGAAATTCTCACGCTGGTTTATAAGACCATAAAGAATCTTCATGCCCAGATGAGACATTCCTATCTCATAGGTATCAGGAAAACAGAATGCAAAACGCACGTCGATATCTTCCTTGTTTTTAACTATACTGCCCACTTCGCCGCCTATGTACTGGGACGGCTTCTGAACACTCAGCAGAAGCGGTTCGATTTTTGAAAGAATACTGATAGCACTCAATCCTTTCTCTGTTTGATACCTTTTATTATACTGCAAATCCGGAAAATAATCAACAGCTATCAGAAAATTTCTGAAAAGAAAAGATAGAGCAGAAGTGCATAATATGTAAAATTCTTAACGCCCAGCATAAGACCTGCCGCTGCCGCTGCAAGCACAGTAATGACCGCAGTGAATCTCAGTATACGTTCCGCACCGCAGTGAGCAAGTCCTGATGCGGCAAGGATACATGAAAGCACAGCTCCTCCGTCAAGCCTGCTGCACGGAAGAAGATTGAATACGCCCAGTATTAGCTGTGCGCCTGCCGCCTGTTCTGCGCCTGCTGCATGAAGTATAAGCCACATGGTAATATTCGCAAGAGGACCTGCCATAAGAACCGCAAGCTCACGGCTGTAGCTTGCAAGAGTCGTCTGAGGGCGTATCCTTATTCCGCATCCGTGGAACGTGATCTCCCTCAGACCTATATGAAACGCCGCCATCACAAGGATATGGGCAGTCTCATGAACAAGCACCGCATAAAGGGAATACTCAAGTCCTCCGCTGTCTCTTATACTGAGCAGAAGTGCCCATACTGCAAGAAAGCTGAACTCAATACGTATATCAGTGCCGTTTACTCTGAATGTTATCATTTCCGGAACCAGTTTTCTGCTGCTGTAATTATCTTCACAAGAAACTGTTCAGGCTCTGCTAAAAGCCGTTCTTCGTAAAGTTCAAGCAGCTCTGCCTGAAACTCCTGATTTATGAATTTCAGCCCGAATACAGCAAGTGCAAGTATCACGCAAAGTATACCCTGTGTAAGCATCACATCGTCGCTGCGGTTCTTTTTTCTGTCATCGCCGGTTATGTAAAGGGGCTCTGAAGCTGCGTTTTCTTCCGGTGCTGTTGTCGTTTCCTGAGTCATAAGCTCATCCATCCCCTCACCTCCTGCTCCATTCTATGCAGAAAGGGACTGCCCTATTCACGGCAGTCCCCAAAGGCTCTGATATTTACATTTCCTCGATCGGTTCACGTTTTATCCTGAATATCATCCGGAGTATTCCCGAAATGAACTTTGGGCTCTTTACGACGACTATTTTCATCTGCTGTCCCTCCTGAGCTGTTCTCTGACAGCCTTGGTCTCAGGCTTATGCGTTCATATCATACTATTCAGATAAAACAGATTTTGTTCAGACTTCTCTCACTTCTGCAACGAAAATACATCCTCTGCCCACTGAAAGCTCCGCATATTCACCTGTAATATGATTGCTGACGCCCAAGGGAAAGCTGTTTTCCAGCAGTGCGTTTTCAAGAGGATATTCAGTTCCGGTAAGACTTACGCCCTCGCATCTTTCCGAAAAGGCAAAAATGGAAAAATACCAGCCGTAACGCCGTCTGTACCGCTTCACTGTACCTGCAGTCTGCAAAGAAAGCCGTTCATTTTCACCAATAAGCATACCTTCCCCGCCATTCTGAGCGATGTACGCAAGAGTCTGGATATTGGCAAGGGTATGGTCTATCCTGCCGCCAAGTGCGCCATAAATATGTATTTCATCTGCGCCTATGCTCAGAGCGTGCTTTACAGCAAGCATTGTGTCTGTATCGTCCTTGCCGGAAGGGTATATCTTCAGGTTGCCGCATCTCGGCACATAACCCAGTGAATCAAAGTCACCTATCACCATATCCGGCTCTGCACCGGCTCTTTCTGCCGCAAGATATCCTCTGTCCGCACATATCAGATAATCATTCTCCTGTATGCCCTGAAGCTCTGAGCCTATTTCACCGCCGGCAAGTATAACGCAGCGTCTGCTCATTTCTCCCAGTCCTTCCGAAGCTTTGCTTCTTCATACATTACTGTATATGAATTATGTCTGCTTTTCTCGATTTTTCCATCATGAAGCGCCTCGAGCACTGCACAGCCCTTTTCGCAGACATGAGCGCAGTCGGTAAACCGGCAGTCTCCTGCAAAAGGCTCAAATTCCGGAAAACACGCAGCCAGCTCTTCCTTTTTTATAATAGCATACTGCTCAGTCTCGAATGTAGAGAATCCCGGCGTATCAGCTATATATCCTCCTAAAACCGGATAAAGGGTAGCCTTGCGTGTGGTATGCTTGCCTCTGCCAAGCTTCTCGCTTACCTCGCCTACAGAAAGCTGAAGCTCCGGTGCTATGTGATTGAGAAGTGTAGACTTTCCCACGCCTGTATTGCCCGTAAATGCACTTATCTTACCGGCAAGAAGCTCTGCGACCTGCGCAACAGTCTCAGGCTTTTCATAGTCCACTGAAATAATGGGAACATCTGCGCCTGAATATACCTGCCTGATCTTCTCGTCAGACGCAAGGTCTGTTTTAGTCAGTACAAGCACCGGCTCGATCTCCTTGAATCTTGCAACTGCAAGGAATTTGTCAAGCAGCTGGAAGTTGGGAGCCGGCTTCATCATTGATACAACAAATATGATCTGATCAAGATTCGCCAGAGGAGGACGTATTATGCTGTTCTTTCTCGGAAGAACCTCCTCAATAACACCCTCACTAAATTCCACCATATCTCCGGCATAGGGCGTAATACCCTGTTTTCTGAATACTCCACGTGCCTTGCATACAGATATACCAGCAGAGGACTCTACTGTATAGAGTCCTCCGACGCATGATAATATTCTGCCATGCTGCACATTCTTTGTGTCAGCCTGATTCATTTATTTACCTCTTATTCAACTGCGGGTGCATCAGTAGGCTCAACCACAGAAGTCACTGTAACAATAGTTGTTGCTGTTGTAGGAGGCTCTGTTTCAGGCATAACTGTAACCGCCTGAAATGCCTGATCGATAGATTCAGATACTGCTGTAAAGCCTCCGGTTGTAAAGTTGAAGTTATAGGTTCCCATACGTGCTGTAAGTCCTGTAGAACCGGTAATTGTAACAACTACCTGCTCTGTGCCTCTGCCGGTTATATATGATACCAGCATACCGCTTGTGCTTTCAGCTACAAATGACTGAGACTCTACGATCTCATTGCCGATAGAGAAATCCATTGTATAGCGTCCCTTTGCAATAGAGGGCAGATAAAGTCCGAATGCAACCTCTCCCTCAGGAGCAACACCGTTGCTGACCTTTACTGCGATCTCAGTTCCGGTTACTACGATCTCTCCAGCCTCTATACTCTGTTCAAGGATAGTTCCCTCAGGCTTGTCGGATTCAACCTCCTCCGGAACAAGCACAAGATTGAGATGTGCTACCTCGATCTCAACTTCTTCCATAGTCTTTCCTACAAGCTCAGGCACCTTAACCTCGTCAACGGCAATACCTGCACTTACATAAAGAACGATAGTCTCTCCGGCTTCTACAACAGTTCCTGCCTTCGGCTCAGTTCTCATGGCCTTGCCCTTTTCAAAGCCGGCTTCCATTGTGCTTTCCTCTGAAACCTTGCGAACTGTAAAGCCAAGATCCTCAAGAACCGCCTTTGCTTCATTTTCGTCCATATTGGCAACATCAGGAATCTCATGCGTCTGAGTGCCGAGACTCACTGCAATGGCAACACGAACCTTACCATCAGCGTCCTGTTTGATTTCCTGACCGGCTGCGATGCTCTGGTCATATATCACACCTGCAGCATATTCCTCGCTGTAGGTTTCCTTTTCTACATTGAGCACGATGCTGTCCTCATATATAGTAACAGCGTCCTCATACTGCATACCGATAAGATCCGGAATGGTGGTGAGCTTCTCGCTGCCCGGACGCCATGCTCCGGCTATTATTGCAACTACGATAACTGCACATATTACCACAACTACTATAGTAACCGATGTGAGGATAGGAACAAGCATGGACTTCTGTCTCGGCTGTTCATCCTCATAGTCGTCGTAATCTTCATAATCGTCGTAATCATCCTCATAATACTCAGGCTGATTCTGCTCCTGTCCTCTGGGCACTGGCGGAACTGTCTCACGTCTGGGTGCAGGTGTATACTGACGTGCCTGAGGTGCAGGCATTCTGTAATATCCGAAAACGATCTGATTGTTATTCTTGAACGCCTCAATATCATGTATCATATCAGTAGCTGTCTGATAGCGTACCTCTGCATCCTTCTCCATGGCGTGCATGATGATCTCCTCAAGACCTGAAGGGATGTTGGGGTTTATATCACGGGGACGCTGTGCAACATTCTGCATATGCATAACAGCAATGGATATAGGCTTGTCAGCGTCAAAGGGCTTCTGACCAGTGAGCATTTCGTAAAACATTACACCTACAGAATAGATATCGCTCTTCTCGTCAGTAACGTCGCCTCTTGCCTGTTCCGGACTGATGTAATGAACAGTACCGATAGCCTGATCGGTAGCGGTCATGCTTTCCTCTCTTGCAAATTTAGCAATGCCGAAATCCATGACCTTGATCGTTCCGTCAGTCAGGAGCATGATGTTCTGGGGCTTGATGTCACGGTGTACGATACCTCTGTTATGTGCAGTCTGAAGCGCACGGAGGATCTGGATGATGAAGTGAACTGCATCCTTCCAGTTGAGGACTCTTTCACTGTCGATGTAATCCTTCAGAGTAATACCGTCGATATACTCCATAGCGATATACTGAAGCTTCTCAGAGAAGCACATATCATATACCTTTACAATATTGGGATGCGACAGAACAGCGATCGCCTTAGACTCATTTCTGAATCTGCGCTGAAATTCCTCGTTGCCGGAGAACTGCTTTCTAAGTATCTTTACAGCAACCTCCTTATTATCAAGGACATCATGCGCCTTGTAAACCTCTGCCATGCCGCCTTCGCCTATAAGCTCGGTAATCTCGTACCTGCCGTCAAGACGGCTGCCGATAAACTTGTCCATATATAACCTCCTGTATATTACGGCTGCATTATTACTGCAACCGATACATTATCCCTGCCACCTTTTTTAAGTGCCATTTCAATAAGCTGGTCTGTGCATTCTCTGGCTGATATATCCTGCTCCATAACATACTGAAGCTCTGCATTTCCGCAGTACCCTGAAAGTCCGTCAGAGCACAGCAGAAGCCTGAACTCTTCTTCCTTCCGGTCAACTCTGAAGTAATCCGGACGAACCGTCCTCTCAGCGCCGACAGCCTTTGTAAGCATATGTCTCTGAGGATGATTCGCCATATCGGAAGGCTTTATCCCTCCACGCTCCAGCAGCATATTTACAACAGTGTGATCGTTTGTTATGAGCTTCATTTCTCCGTCTGCCAGATAGTATGCACGGCTGTCGCCTACATTTACAACGGATATTCCGCTTTCGTCAACAAAGGCAGCAACGCAGGTCGTACCCATTCCAAAGTTCTTATAATTCATTCTCGCTGTAGAGTATATCACAGTATTGGCTGCAGAAACAGATGAAATCATCAGATTCCTGAGCGCATGAGAATCCATACCGGTACGATAGGACTTCTTGAAGTGCATAAGAAATTCTTCCTCTGCGATCCTGCTCGCCTCCTGTCCGGCACGCTCACCGCCCATACCATCAAACACTGCTGCAAGCAGACATTCACCGAAATGGACGATTTTCACTCTGTCCTGATTTTCGTCACGCACACATCCGATATGTGTGGCTGCTGCACATTGCATTTCTTTCACCTCCGTAGCTCTTCCTCATGGGCATTTCTGCGAAGCTGTCCGCAGGCAGCCTGTATATCGCTGCCAAGGGTCCTTCTTACAGTTGCATTTATCCCAAGTTCTGTCAGTATTCGCTGAAACTGCTCAGCTGTTTTTCTCTTTCCTCTGTAGTTTCTTTCTGCTATCGGGTTTACAGGTATCAGATTTACATGACACTGCATCCCTCTCAGCAGCCCCGCCAGCGCCTTAGCGTCCTGTTCTGCGCTGTTTATTCCCTCTATCACTGCATATTCAAAGGTAACTCGTCTGCCGGTCTTTTTGATAAAGCTGCGGCAGGCATCAAGCACCTCTGCAATTTTATAGCTTCTGTTCACAGGCATGATCTCGCTTCTTCTTTCATCAGTAGGACTATGAAGTGAAAGGGAGAGTGTTACACCTGAAGCGTCCTCAGCCAGCTGATGTATCTTAGGTACGATACCGCAGGTAGATAATGTCACATGACGAAGGCTCATATTTCTGCCGTTGGGGTCTGACAGTATTCTGAAAAACGAAATCACATTATCATAATTATCAAGAGGCTCGCCGATTCCCATAAGTACAATACTGTCGATCTTTCTGCCCATATCACGCTCTGCTTCATATATCTGGAGCAGTATCTCGCCGGCTGTGAGATTTCTCACAAAGCCTGCTATGGTTGAAGCACAGAACTGACAGCCCATGCGGCATCCCACCTGAGTAGATACGCATACGCTTACGCCGTGGTGATATTCCATCCACACGGTTTCCACGTAATTTCCATCAGAAAGCTGATATAGATATTTTACCGTATCATCTATGGAAGATGCAAGTCTTTTTGCAATTTTTAGTCTGTTTATACAAAATTTTCCTTCCAGACGTTCCCTGAATGGTAAAGATAACGTGGTCATCTGCCCGAAATCCGTCACCTTTTTCTCATGCAGCCATGAAAATATCTGCTTCGCACGGAATTTCGGCTCGCCCATGAGAATTATCTCCTCCAGAAGTTCCTCATAGGTAAGTGATAAAATGTCAGTCTTTTCCATATATCCTCCATTAGTTCTTACGTCTCAGCTTTGCCATAAAGAAACCGTCGCTGCCTGCTATGGACGGCATAAGAGTTACCATAGAGCCTGAAAGCTTTTCATGAAGCTCAGGCAGAACAGGGACTGGCTCAAACTCCGGATGCTCCAGAAGAAACTCCTCAACCACCTGCTCATTTTCCTCTCTGAAAACAGTACAGGTAGAATACACAAGCACACCCTCCGGCTTTACATACCGTGCCGCATTCCAGAGAATTGCTCCCTGAATTTCCGGCAGACCTGCAAGCTCCTTTTCGTCCTTATAGCGTATCTCAGGCTTTCTCCGGATAACACCGAAGCCTGAACATGGCACATCGCAGAGAACCCTGTCAGCCTTGGGCAGTGCGTCATTATATACAGACGCATCTCCTGCCTGTGCGGTCACATTATTAAGTCCCAGCCTCTCAGCACCCTTTTCAATAAGACCTGCTCTCTGGTCTATAAGGTCAAAGGCGTATATCATGCCTGTGCCATTCATGTATTCGGCAATAGTAAAGGTCTTTCCGCCTGGTGCAGCGCACATATCCAGTACCGTCATATCAGGCTCAGCACCCAGAGCCATTACACACAGCTGCGAGGCAGTATCCTGCACATGAAACCAGCCCTTTTCAAAAGCCTCACTGCTGCGTATGTTTCCGCCTTTTCTGAGCACATAGGCATCCGGTACAAGAGGATGCTTTTCGATTCCTGCGTCAGCAAGAACCGCCATCAGCTCATCTTCGGTCGCCCTCAGCGGATTTCTTCTTATAGTAAGAGGCGGAGGCTGGAGAGCGTCCTCAAAGAACGCTGCTCCTTCCTCTTCACCATATTTTTCGTATATCTTTTTCACAAGCCATACCGGTACAGAATACATAACAGACGCCTTTTCATAAGGCTTCTGAGGATATTCTATCTTCTTGCCGTCTCTTATAAAGCTTCTGAGGACGGCATTCACAAAGCCGGATGCGCTTGCCTTTCTGCACTTTTTGGTGAGCTTAACGCTTTCGCTTACTGCCGCTGTATCAGGGATATGCTCCATAAAAAGCAGCTGATATAATCCTGTACGGATTATCTGAAGAACGATACCGTCAAGCTTTTCCGGCGGCTTTTTGCTGTAGCGGCTTATTATATAGTCAAGAGTAAGCTTTCTTTCCAGCACGCCGTAATAAAGTGCTGCACATAATCTTTTGTCACGTGCGTCCAGCTCCGACTTATCAAGAGCTGCATCAAGGGCAATATTTGAGTAGCTGCCCTTTTCCTCTGTCTGATCAAGCAGTGTTACTGCCAGCTTACGTGCACTCATCGTTCTTTCCTGTTGCCTGCGATGGCAAGAAGTCTCACAAGCTGAAGGAGTGCATTTGCAACTGCTGCTACATATGTCATTGCAGCTGCACGAAGAACCTTTCCTGCTGACTGAAGCTCATCGCCGTCAAGGATATTGTAATTTTCAAGTGTCTGGAGAGCACGTCTGCTTGCGTTAAATTCAACCGGCAGTGTTACCAGCTGAAAAACTACGACCAGTGCAAAGAGAAGGATCCCTGTCCAGATAAGAGTCGCACCAAATGCTGTACTTGAAAGGGCAAGACCCAGTACAAATACAATATACCACAGATTCGAGCCGATATTTGTCAAAGGAATGACTGCCTGTCTGATTTTTATAGGCGTATATCCTACAGCGTGCTGAACAGCGTGACCGCACTCGTGTGCTGCAACGCCTACTGCCGCAGCTGACGTGGAATTATATACTGACTCGGAGAGCCTTATAACATTTGCTCTCGGATCGTAATGATCTGAAAGATTTCCGCTGATAAATTCTATTCCCACATTATAAAGACCATTGCTGTCAAGTATCTGTCTTGCAGCCTGTGCACCGGTAATTCCTCTGGAATTATGCACATCGGAATAACGCTTAAAAGTCGATTTTACATTGGCTGAGGCTATAAGACATATCACCATACCTATAATAATAGGCCAGATGCTTGTCCAGAAGCCTGCTGTCTGAAAATAATACGGCATAATTTAACTCCTTTACTTCCCCAGTATAGTTCCTGCCTCTATTTTCTTTCCTCTCAGATAATCCTCTGTTCTCATACGTTTTTTGCCCTCAGGCTGGATCTCGCAGAATCTGAGACCCATTCCGTCGCCGCACTTTACAATAAACTGCTCAGTATCAGCAACAGCGCCATTCTCAAGAGAATCGGCATTCTTTATCTCTGCAACACATGAAGCGTACACTTTAAGTCTCTTGCCCTCAAGAGTTGTAAATCCGGTAATGCCACGGATAATATTATGAAGCTCACGGGCAGGCTTTCCAAAATCAAGGGCAGACATTTCCTTAGTGATACGGGACGCATATGTGGAAAGTGCGTCATCCTGCGGCTCTGCTGTGAGAGTGCCTGCTTCAATAGCAGCAACTGTATCAAGGAGAACCTTTGCGCCCATTTCAGAAAGTCTGTCATGGAGACTTGACGCTGTTTCATTCTCGCCTATCTCAGTTTCGCCCTTTATGAGCATATCGCCTGTATCAAGTCCCTCTGCCATCAGCATTGAGGTAACGCCTGTCACCTTTTCGCCGTTCAGTACGCTCCACTGAATAGGAGCTGCGCCTCTGTATGCCGGAAGAAGTGATGCGTGGATATTGATACACTTATGCTTCGGAAGCTCCAGTATTTCCTTGGGAAGGATCTGACCGTAGGCTACCACTACAATAAGCTCCGGCTGAAGCTCCCTGAGCGTTGCCATAGAGCTTTCAGCGTCTTCTCCCTTACGGAGAGAAATGGGCTGATATACAGGAATATCATACTCCTGTGCAGCTGCCTTTACCGGCGTAGGGATCATCTTATAGCCTCTGCCCTTGGGCTTGTCAGGCTGTGTGAAAACCGCTGCAACCTCATGGCCATTTTCCGCAAGTGCACGGAGACAAGGCACCGCAAAATCAGGCGTTCCCATAAATACGATTCTCATTTATTCCATATCCTCCGGTCTTACGAACTTTTCAACAATATCAACAAACAGCTGCAACCTCATGGCCATTTTCCGCAAGTGCACGGAGACAAGGCACGGCAAAATCAGGCGTTCCCATAAATACGATTCTCATTTATTCCATATCCTCCGGTCTTACGAACTTTTCAACAATATCAACAAACAGCTTTCCATCAAGGTGATCGTTCTCGTGGCAGGCACACTGTGCACCAAGGTCTGTAAGCACCAGCTCATACCACTGACCATAGCGGTTCTGTGCTTCGAGTCGGCACTTCTTTGGACGGGTTACGTATCCCCACTTATTCGGGCATGAAAGACAACCCTCCATAACGTGCTGCTTGCCGCTTGTCTTTATGATTCTGGGATTGATAGCCTCGATCATCTCGTCGCCGCCCAGATCCATAATAAACAGTCTCCTGCAATATCCCACCTGAGGTCCTGCAAGACCTACGCCCTGCGCCTCTCTGAGAGTATCCTGCATATCGTCAAGCAGCTGATGAAGCTTCTCATCAAATGTTTCAACAGGTTTGCACACACTGCGGAGAATAGGATCTCCGTCCTTTACTATTCTGCGAATTGCCATAAGCTCCTCCATTCATTATATGCCGATATCACCGTTCATATCAGCGTAAACGTGTATCTTTGAAAATTCTCTCCGTGAATATACTGCCTTCAGTATCTCACGTATAAGGTCACGGTATTCCTTTGTATTCTTGCATTTAAGCACAAGACGGTATCGGTATTTGCCGCCGATCTTTCCATATGCAAAGGGCATCGGCCCGAGCACACGAAGGGGTTTCATAAAACCGGTCTGTCTTATGATCTCAGTAAGGCACTGAGCTGCGTACTGTGCAGCGGCAGCGGTCTGCTCCTCGGAAGCCCCCACAAAGCCCAGCACACATATATCACATACCGGAGGAAACACAAGAGTTCGTCTGAGGGTTATCTCCTCACGGTAAAAATCCTCATAATTCTGGTCAGCCGCAAGCCTTAAAACATAATGCTCCGGCATAAAGGTCTGCAGGATAGCACGACCCGGCTTTTCACCTCTGCCGCCTCTGCCGACAACCTGTGTTATAAGGGAAAAGGTTCGCTCATAGCTGCGGAAATCTCCGGCGAAAAGAGCCTTGTCAACAGACAGAACTCCCACAAGCGTAACATTTGGGAAATTAAGTCCCTTGCCGATCATCTGAGTGCCGACCATGATGTCATATTCACCTTTTGCAAAGGCTGAGAACTTTTCCTCGTAGGAATAGCGTGACATCGTTGTGTCAGCGTCCATGCGGAGTATCCTTGCTTCCGGAACAGACTGCGCAAGAGCTTCCTCAAGAGTCTGTGTGCCGAAGCCCATTTTCCTCAGATGCGTTCCGCCGCACATCCGGCAGCTTTCCGCCATTTCCTCGGTATGTCCGCAGTAATGGCACATAAGGCTGTTATTCACCTTATGATATGTCATGGGAACGCTGCAATCGGGACAATATACAGGACTGTTGCAGTCGCAGCAGCTTATGATAGTATGATAGCCTCGCCTGTTCAGAAGAAGTATGGACTGCTCGCCTGCCTTCAGGTTTTCTCTCAGGGCGATCATCAGCTCATCGCTGAACTCCGTATCATTGCCGTTCAGGCGTTCCTCATTCATGTCAACAACAGTTACATGAGGCAAGGGCATATCTGAATATCTTTGCTTCATCTGAAGGAGCGTATATGTTCCCTTATCCGCATAATAGTAGCTTTCAACAGAAGGAGTTGCAGACGCAAGGAGGAGAGTAGCTCCATGGTTGCGGCAGCGTTTTTTCGCCACCTCTATTGCATGGTATCTTGGTGAGCTGTCGGATTTGTAAGCACGCTCGCCTTCTTCATCCACAATAATAAGACCCAGACGTTCAACCGGCGCAAAGACCGCACTTCTGGTTCCGATAACTATTTTCACGTCGCCGCTGCGTATACGCCTATAAGCGTCGGCACGCTGTCCCAATGAAAGCTCACTGTGGATAACTGTCACCTGTTCACCAAAAAGACTGCAAAATTCCGACACTATCTGAGGAGTCAGTGCGATCTCCGGAACAAGAAGTATCACCTGCTGTCCCATTCGTACAGTATCGTCAATAAGCCTCTGGAACACGCTTGTCTTTCCGCTGCCGGTAACGCCATGAAGCAGAAAGCAATGAGGCTGCTTTTCTCTGACTGACTTTAAAACTGTCTCGTAAACAGGCAGCTGCACATCAGAAAGCCTTATATCCCTCGGGTCACGTCTTTCCTTTATATCAGGCTTATCCCTGAAGTTATCGCCGGTATATCTCACGACAAATCCGGCATTTACCGCACCTGTAACAACAGCTCCTGTAACTCCGCAAAGGTAACAAGCCTCCTTTTCAGAAATAGGCGACTGTTCAAGAAGGAGCTGGACAAGCTTCTTCTGCTTAGGTGTAATACGCTGCATGGTAAGCTTTACGCTGTAATCGTCAGCAAGACGAAGCATCTTTATGCCGGAATTTCCGACCTTCTGTTTAGCGTAATCACGCATCTGTATATAGCCCTTTTCAAAAAGGCTGTCAATAACTCTTTGCTTGTCCTCATTGTCGTCAGCACGCAGCAACTTGTCAAAGCTTCTCTGACTTTTTGCCGCCTTCAGAAATTCAAGCAGGCTTTTTTCCTCATCAGACAGGAAATCGTCCCATTCCTTATCGGTAAGCTCTGCCCTCTGGCTGATCTGTATCTGCATTCCCGCAGGAAGAATCGTCCTTATGGCATCAGAGTAGGTGCAGAATGATGTTTCCTTCAGCCAGTGAACAAGCTCCAGCTGCTCATGATTCAGAAGCGGTTCGCTGTCCATCACAAACGCAACAGGCTTCAGCCGTTTATCAAGAGGCTCGCTGGTTTCCTCGGCAGTAAGCACCATTCCTACACGCTTTGCATTATTCCATCCAAAAGGAACTGCCACACGGCAGCCTACCTCTACAGATTCAAAAGACGTGTATGTGAACAGCTGGTCAAAGGAATATGCCGTATCCCATACGGCAACGCCAACCTTCCAGTATGTATTCATCACACACGCCTCTTTTCTTTATTAAAATTTACTTGTTCTCATCAACAATACGATACTTGCCGGCTGCAAGCTCTTCAACAGCTGTCTTTACAGGCTTTTCCTTGAGGATCTCACCCTTTTCGTAAAGCTCGTCAGCAATTTCTCTTGCACGTTTAGCAACGCCGACTACCAGTGAGTAGCAGCTTTCGTTCTTTGATATTAACTGATTCATAGACGGTCTGAGCATATTCATGAATTAAGTACCTCTCTTATAATTTCTTCTTTATCAGCAGCAGAGATCCTCTCTGCATTGATGATCGACATAACATCGCTTACAGCCTTTTCAAGTTCGCCGTTTACAACAATATAATCATACTGGGATGCGCAGCGTATTTCACGTTCTGCTTCAGCTACACGCTT
>JAZNOB010000095.1:0-2228 GCA_045580565.1 Ruminococcus sp. | reverse complement strand
GCACGCCGAAGGCGTGAGATCGGGGATTGCGGGTAGAAAAGTAGGCTGAGATTTCAGCGTTACTGCGCTTTTTACAATCCCCTCAGTCAGCTGCGCTGACAGCTCCCCTTACTAAGGGGAGCCTTGGGCGGTGCGCTTTGCGTATTTACTTTGCACGCACAACTTAAATGCCCCTTGAGGGGTTATTCCCCACAGTGTGGGGAAATGTCCCGAAGGGACAAAGGGGACGGCACCGGCGGTGTTGCGTATTTTTACCGGACGCCGCAACTAAAATGGGGTGGACTGCGGTGAAGCTGGCGCCAGCTTCAAACTACAATTTACCGCCCCATCTTGCAATATCCGCAGACATATGCTATAATAACATAGCCGGAATGGAAACAGGTGAAAATCCTGTACAAGCACGTTGCCGTAAGGTGCGGATAATATCTGTCCTGTAGGATGCCGCAAGATCCTGAAATGCCATTGGGAAAGCTCCCGAGAAGGCGGTCAGATATGCACCGGAGTCGGAATACTTACCGGCAGGAAATGTCTCACAGAAAAGCAGCGAGCGCCTGCTGAGAGGCAAATATTATATAAGGAGTTTTTATCATGCAGAAAAAAAACAGAACAAATTCATTTGCATTTATCCTTTGCATGGCGTTGATTGCGGCAACGCCGATTATGGCTGCCGGATGCAGCGAAAAGCCTGAGGAAAGCACCTCCTCCGCAGACGCTTCACAGTACGAGGTTCTCGGCGAAGGCGAAACAGAGTTTACTTTCACAATAGTAGATACCGACGGCACTGAAACAGGCTATGAGATCCACACTGACAAGACCATAGTGGGCGACGCTCTGCTGGAGCTTGACCTTATCGCAGGTGATGAGAGCGAGTATGGTCTGTTCGTCAAGACCGTAGGCGGTATCACTCTTGACTTTGACACCGACGGCAAATACTGGGCGTTCTATGCTGACGGCGAGTATGCGTCCGCCGGCGTTGATACAACCAATATAACAGCCGGTGCAGAATATTCATTCAAGGCAGAATAAGGTGAAGCTGTCTGTCCGTGAGACCGCCGTATTCGGTATGCTGGGCGCACTTATGTACGCACCCAAAATGATAATGGAAATGCTGCCCAACATTCATCTGATAGGCGTGTTCATAGTCGCCATTACAGTCGTCTACAGAAAAAAAGCACTGTATCCCCTGTATATATTCGTATTCCTTACAGGAATGTTCGGCGGATTCAACATATGGTGGCTGCCCTACCTTTACATCTGGCTGCCCCTATGGGGCGCAGCAATGCTCCTGCCTGAGAAAATGCCGAAGAAGCTTGCACCTATTGTGTATATGCTCATATGCTCGGCTCACGGCTTCCTGTACGGTGTGATCTATGCTCCGGCGCAGGCTCTCATATTCGGGCTGAGCTTCGACGGCACGATAGCATGGATAGCCGCAGGACTGCCCTTTGACCTCATCCACGGTGTCAGCAACTTCTTCTGCGGTATGCTTATAATACCTATTATAAAAGCCCTGAGGGTCGCTTCGGGACGGAAATGCTGATATTATAAAACGAAACGGAACTGAGCGATCTCAGTTCCGTTTTTCTCATCTCTCTACAGCACCCTTTTTCTGCATCCAGAGATACTCCCCCAGAAACTCAAAAAAGCGGTGGCTCTCATTCTGTCCGGCACCTCTCTGATGATGAAGCTTCAGCACAATATCCCTCTTGCAGTCCGGCTCGCTGATGGGAAGAAGCAGAATGCCCTCTGCCTCATTGCGTCCCCATGTATAGTGAGGCCAGAAGCCTACTCCCAGACCTGCTGCGATCAGGTTCTGTACCGCCGCTGTACTGTCGCTTTCAAATACGATCTTCGGTGTAAAGCCTGCCTGCATACAGAATCTGTCGCAGATGAGTCGAAGCGTTCTTGAACCGGCAAGACTGATAAACTCTGCGTCACGCATATCGCTGAGACTTATTCTTTTCATGCTGCGGAACTCCTCACGGTCAGGTACTGCAAGAAAAATATGCTCCGTAAATACACGGAAGCTGTCAGCGCTGCTCTCCGGCTCAGTAAAGCTTTCTGTGGTTGTTATTGTGATATCGGCGTTTATGTCCTCCGCATTCTGCACCGCCTGAAACCGCACCTCCGGATGCTGCTGCTGATATAGTATCAGCGCCTTTGTTACAAGTGTTGACGCTGCAAGCACATTGATGCGTATGGTTTTACGGCGTATATCCGCCATTTCC
>JAZNOB010000094.1:0-5403 GCA_045580565.1 Ruminococcus sp. | reverse complement strand
CTATTACTATGCTTCTTTATAAGCCATTGTCCACGATTATGCGTAAAGCACACGTTCTTCCTGAAACAAACTCTGCAACAACAGAAGGCAGCCATATCAAGCGTTATGCTTTTGTTTATGTTATCGCCGCTTTCCTTATTGCAACCTGTGCAGCAGTAATTTATTTCTGGAACAAATAATTTCCTGTTGACAAATAGCGACAACCGTGCTATACTTATATTGTAATTGAATAACCCTTATCAAGAGTGGCGGAGGAACTGGTCCTGTGAAGCCCGGCAACCTGATTGCGATATGCAAAAAAGGTGCTAAATCCTGCGGCGTTCAGCCGAGAGATGAGGATTTCGACAGCAAACGGAATCGTGCACTCGTCTGACGGGTGCTTTTTTTATGTATGAAAGGAAGAGTTCAATGAGCAGATATTTATTTACTTCTGAGTCAGTTACAGAGGGTCATCCGGACAAGATCTGCGACCAGATTTCCGATGCGGTACTGGACGCTATTCTGGAACAGGATCCTATGGCAAGAGTTGCCTGCGAGACAGTTACAACAACCGGTATGGTTATGTGTATGGGTGAGATCACCACAACTGCCAGAATCGACATTCCCCAGATCGCAAGAGATGTTGTTATAGACATCGGTTATGACCGTGCAAAGTATGGCTTCGACGGCTATACCTGTTCTGTTATGACAACTATTGACAAACAGTCTCCTGATATCGCAATGGGCGTAAACGACGCTATCGAAAGCCGTGGTACTGATGAAACCGCTACCGGCGCAGGAGATCAGGGTATGATGTTCGGATATGCCTGCAACGAAACTAAGGAGCTTATGCCTATGCCTATTTCTCTGGCGCATAAGCTTTGCCTGAGACTTTCCGATGTCCGCAAGCAGAATATTCTCAGATATCTTCGTCCGGATGGTAAGGCTCAGGTTACTGTTGAGTATGAGGATAATAAGCCTGTAAGAATCGACACAGTTGTCGTTTCAACTCAGCACGCACCGGAAATTCCTGCTGAGCAGATCCGCAAGGATATAATGGACTGCGTATGCGGCGCAGTTCTGCCGGCTGATATGATCGACGAAAACACAAAGTTCTATATCAATCCTACCGGCAGATTTGTAATCGGCGGTCCGCAGGGTGACAGCGGCCTTACAGGACGTAAGATAATCGTTGACACCTACGGCGGATATGCACGTCATGGCGGCGGCGCATTCAGCGGTAAGGACCCGACAAAGGTTGACAGAAGTGCTGCCTATGCTGCAAGATATATTGCAAAGAATATTGTTGCAGCAGGCCTTGCTGAAAGATGCGAGGTAGAGCTTGCGTATGCTATCGGCGTGGCAACTCCCGTTTCTGTTCTGGTTGATACATTCGGTACTGGAAAGGTATCCGATGAAAAGCTTGCTGAAGCAGTTCAGAAGGTATTCGACCTGACACCGGGCGGCATTATCAAGATGCTTGATCTGAGAAAGCCTCAGTACCGCAGACTTGCTGCCTATGGTCACATGGGCAGAGAGGATCTGGGCGTTGCGTGGGAACGCTGCGACAGAACTGACGCACTGCTTGATGCCTGCAAATAAGTCTTTGGTATTTATGCGCATGGTGCGAAGGGATTTTTCGTAAAAAGTGCCTATACCTTTTTTTCTCGGAATATGGTATAATATATATAACAACGTGCAGTCTGCCAAGCGAGCGTATAGCCGGTTGTCAGACTGTATTTTTTTGTAATCTGACTGAAACCTGAGAGAGGAAGGTAATTTATGTATCAGGCGAATGATGTTGTATTATACCGTGGCACGGGTGTATGCAGGGTGACTGGTGTTGTTGAAAAGCGATTCGGTGACCAGACTCAGGAATGCTATGCGCTGACTCCGCTGTACTTAAATAATCTGACTATTTTTGTACCCTATTCGCTGGAAAGCAGAATATGTCCGCTGCGCAGCGAGGAGGAGATCATTGAGTGTCTTGGTGCACTTACAGAGATCGAAGCTGTGTGGATATCCGATGTACACGCAAGACGTAAGAGATACCGTGAGATACTGCTCGACGGTACTATGGAAGAATGTATGCAGGTTCTGAAAACACTCTGTGAAGCGAAAAACCGCCGCCGCTGCCGTGGGCAGAAGGGTAGCCTCTGTATAAGCGACGACCATCTCCTTCACGACTGTAAGCGCATTATTGCTGAGGAACTTGCATATTCCTCCGATTGCAGCTATTCTGAGGCTGAGGAGAGGATCGTTTCTATAATTGACCAGCAGCTTTGTCCGGCAATTGCTGAGAAGAAAGTATAATATGCACTCCTGTGAGTTTATCTTGCAGGAGTGTTTCTTTTTTTTGGGATCTCAACCAAAAGTTGGGGGATTTTAACCATGTGCGGAGCACACCGACCAAGGCTCCCCTTAGTAAGGGGAGCTGTCACGCCTGCGGCGTGACTGAGGGGATTGTAAATACCCCAACATCTGATAGAGAACCTCTTTTTGTCAGAAGCCCCCTTATCCTGTCAAGCTCATCCTGCATTTCCGGTTTGTCGGATTCAAAGGCAGCGTCATAGCTGTAGAAAGCCGCCCCAAGCCCAAGACTCAGCGCAAGCTCCGTTTCCTTTGAAATTACAGTATAGTCAGTGAGCCATTCTTCCTTTCCGCTGCCGGCGAAGATATCCTCCTGACCCATCTTGTACATGGCGATCCCAAGGATAAGCTGTATATTTTCGTTTGTGACCATGCCCTGCCAAAGAGCCGTCATATCAGCAAAGGGCGCAGTTTCATTCTTCAGCCCGAAATATATCTGCGGAACGATATAATCGCAGAAGCCCTCCTCGCTGCACCACCTTTCCACATCTGCATACTGTGAGGCGTTTCCTGTGAGAGTGCCCTGAGGGCTTATGCCGAACAGCACATCTGGATTCTCTGACTTAACGGCATTATAGATATCCTGCACCATAAGGCTGCACTGCTCCATGCGAAAATCTGTAAGGCTGTCCATGCCGCTTTCCGCAAAGGCTTCATCGTCAAAGCTTGCATCAGATGTAGGATAGAAGTAATCGTCTATGTGAATGCCGTCCACCTCATAGAGCTGAACGACCTCCGCAGCACCGGCAGCTATAAGCTTGCGCACCTCCGGGTACGCCGGACATAGCCACCATCTGTTATCCACAAGCGACAGGTAAGTGCCGTTTTTGCCCTCGTCATCGTACCACTCTTTCAGCGTGAACCTGTTATCCATAGCCTGCATCTGTACATCAGACTGACAGCGGAGAGGATTTATCCATGCGTGAATAGAAAGCTTTCGTTCGTGGGCGCATTCCACCATTATCTCCAGAGGGTCAAATGTCATTCCAGCCGGCGAATATAGTCCCTGCGAAAACAGCTCAGATTCATAGTAAGCGTCGCCGAATGCACGGACGTGCACGTAGACTGTGTTCACCCCAAGGGCGGCTGCATTGTCAAAGCGATGTTCTATTTCAGCAGTAAATTCCTCCTTGGTTTTTGTCATGAGGATCTCAGGGTAGTCGTTCACAGTGAACCACATACCGTACTGAGGTGTGTAGTTCAGAGGCTTATAGGTAAGCTCCGGCTCAGGAATATTTTCTGTGTCAATTCCCAGATGCTCCGGAGTCTGTTCGTAATCGTATAGGTGAGGCTTTTCGGTATAGGATGCTTCTGGTGCGCTGATTTTATTGCAGCCCGAAAATGAGGTCAGTATAAGGGAGATGAGGATAAATGCGGCAGGTATGCGTACTCTCATAGTTAAAACTCCTTTTTATACATCATATAGTATAACTGCGTGAAAAATACGGAATATATTGTAAGTACCGGTAATTTACGCAGGCTGTACAAAGGCGAACGCATAAAAGGACAAAATGTAACTTAAAGCAACAAAAGAGGTTATAATGCTTGCAATTTCAAGGTGAAGATGGTATAATTAAGGTATGTATTCCGAGTGTGAAAATAACTATTAGGAGGATATTTATGCTGACAGATATTGAAATTGCACAGCAGGCGAAAATGAAGAAGATCGGCGAGATTGCAAAGGGACTGGGTATTGAAGAGGACGACATTGAATACTACGGTCACTATAAGGCAAAGCTTTCTGAGGAGCTTTTCAAGAAGCTTGAGACAAAGGAAGACGGCAAACTGATCCTTGTTACAGCTATAAATCCCACACCGGCTGGTGAGGGTAAGACTACTATCAGCGTAGGACTTGCTGAAGCTATGGGTCAGATCGGCAAGAATGCAGTGCTTGCACTTCGTGAACCCTCTCTTGGTCCGGTATTCGGCATCAAGGGCGGCGCAGCAGGCGGCGGCTATGCACAGGTAGTACCTATGGAGGATATCAACCTCCACTTTACAGGTGATATGCACGCTATTACAGCTGCAAATAATCTTCTCTGCGCAATGCTTGATAACCATATGCAGCAGGGCAACGACCTGAGAATCGACCAGAGAAGAATTATGCTCAAGCGTGTTCTTGACATGAATGACAGAGCACTCCGCAATACCGTTATCGGTCTGGGCGGCAAGGTTGACGGTGTACCACGTTCCGATGGCTTCCAGATAACAGTAGCGTCTGAGGTTATGGCTATCCTCTGTCTGTCAAAGGATCTTGCTGACATGAAGGAAAGACTGGGTAAGATCCTCGTTGCATACGATCTGGACGGAAATCCGGTATATGCTAAGGATCTGGGCGCAAATGGTGCAATGACCGCACTTCTCAAGGACGCTCTCAAGCCGAATCTTGTACAGACTCTTGAAAATACACCTGCATTCATCCACGGCGGACCTTTCGCAAATATTGCTCACGGCTGCAACTCCATCCGTGCAACACGCCTTGCCCTGAAGCTGGGTGACTACTGCATTACTGAGGCAGGCTTCGGTTCTGACCTTGGCGCAGAGAAGTTCTTCGATATCAAGTGCCGTTACGGCGGTCTGAAACCTGACTGTGTTGTACTGGTTGCAACAGTACGTGCCCTCAAGTATAACGGCGGCGTTCCCAAGGCAGAGCTTTCCAATGAAAATCTGGACGCTCTTGCAAAGGGTATCGTAAACCTTCAGGTGCATATCGAGAATATGCAGAAGTACGGTGTTCCGGTAGTAGTTGCTATCAACCGCTTTGCTGACGATACAGACGCAGAGCTTCAGTTCGTGCAGGAATTCTGCGAAAAGCTTGGTGCTGATTTCTCTCTTGCAGAGGTATTCGCAAAGGGCGGCAAGGGCGGCACAGACCTTGCAGAGCAGGTGTGCAGAACTATCGAGAATAAGAAATCTGACTTCCACGTTCTCTATGATACAAAGCTCTCCATTCCGGAGAAGATCGAGAAGATCGCAAAGGAAATCTACCGTGCAGACGGCGTGAACATTACTGCTCAGGCAGCAAAGGCTATCGCTCAGATCGAGGCTCTCGGT
>JAZNOB010000093.1:0-22262 GCA_045580565.1 Ruminococcus sp. | reverse complement strand
TCATCATACAGAGACATGAAGCGTGCAGCATAAGTGTCTGTGCCGTAAGCTTCTTCCTTTGTTCTTGCTGCAGATGCTGCTGTAGGCAGTAATGCTGTGCAAGCAGAAACTGCTGCCAGGAACGCTGCAAGATAAGCTTTGCTCTTTTTCATTTGCATTTGAAAAATTCCCCTCTCGTTAAATAATAAAAAATTGAAATAAAATAAAAAGCTGACAGCTACTTACTTTTCCAGTACATCCTTCCCATGGTATTGCGGACCGCACATCAGATACATTTCAGCATCGGTAAACAACCGTCGGTTTCACCCGCCATTCTGCGACGTATTTTTCACAAAACACACGCACAATAGGCGCACTTTTATATTTAAAATTATATACCACTTCGCATTTTTTGTCAACCCAAAACCCGAACATCTTCCAATGAAAAACCGTTTTTTGTAGTGTTCAACATATTTTGTTGAATTGTTTTGTGCAATATCACAGAAAAACTGGACCGCATCCTAATTTACGCCTGTAAAATATGTATTTTTCTCTGTTTTGCACAAGCCTTTCACTGTTTTCACACACACTGCTGCTATACTTTCCCTGCCTTTATCAGTTTACCTATTTTTTTAACCTTGTAATTAGCTGCTTTAGGTTTTTTTACTGCAATTCACATAATAGTTACTCTTATTTTATGTTGTGTACATATTATTTTGCGATAATAGTTGTAACTGCTTTTATTTTGAAGCGGAAAGGAGATTTTTATGGTAGAAATCAAAAACCTGACCAAGTATTACGGTCGAAAGGCTGCTGTAAAGAATATAAGCTTTACTATTGAAGATAATGAGATCCTCGGTTTTCTCGGTCCGAACGGTGCCGGTAAATCCACTACTCTCAATATCATCTGCGGAGTTATTCCTTCAACCAGCGGCACAGTAACAATCAACGGCTATGACATCGAAAACGATCCTGTCAAGGCCAAGAAGTGCATCGGCTTCCTGCCGGAGATCCCGCCTGTATATACGGATATGAAGGTAGGCGAATACCTTATGTTTGTTGCAGGTCTGAGAGGCGTTCCCGGTGCAAAGAGGAAGTCCCATGTTGAGCGTGTTATGCAGAGAATGAACATATCTGATGTAAGCAAGCGTCTTATCGGAAACCTGTCAAAGGGCTACCGTCAGCGTGTAGGCTTTGCACAGGCCCTCATCGGCGATCCGAAGATCATTATTCTGGACGAGCCTACTGTAGGTCTTGACCCGTCTCAGCTTATTGAGGTGCGTAATCTGATCATGGATCTGAAGCGTGACCACTCTGTTATTCTCAGCTCACATATCCTGTCTGAGATCAGCGCTGTCTGCGATCGTGTTGTCATCATCAATCACGGACAGATACAGGCTATTGACACTATTGCTAATCTTGAAGAAAGTGCAAAGGCAAATACTGTGCTGAAGATCAAGGTTCAGGGCAGCTCACGTGAGGTTTCACGTACAGCTATGCAGGTTGAAGGCGTTGTACGTGTTTCCAATGTCACATTCGTAAAGACAGGCGTTTATACATATGATGTGGAGATCAAAGACCGGAGCATCCGCAATTCGCTTCTGTCCGCACTGCTTTACAAGCAGCTTGACGTTCTTGAGGTTTCTGAGGAACGCAAGAGCCTTGAGCAGATATTCGTAAACCTCGTAAACCAGCCTGAAGGCAAGAGAAAGACCCTTGAGGATCTCCTTGAGGAAATGGATGACGAATCCGGTTCAGCTGCTTCCGAGGAATCTGATACAGCAGCCGGCAGTGAAGCGTCTGAAGAAAATAAGGAGGTTTAAGGCTATGTTTTCACTTTACAAAAAGGAACTGCAGGGCTACTTCCTGTCGCCCATCGCTTATGTATTCATAGGACTGGTAACACTGATCTTTTCCGGCTTCTTCGCATGGTGGATATTCACCGCAACCAGCACTCAGGTCGAGTTCCAGTTCTCGTATTTCTTCTATTATAATATACTTCTCACAACGATACTGCTGATACCCATTCTGACAATGCGTGCCTTTGCCGAGGAACGTAAGAACGGCACCGAGGTGCTTCTGCTTTCAAGCCCTCTCAGCGTATCAAAGATCGTAATTGCTAAATTCCTTGCAGTTGCTACTGTACTTGTAATTGCAATGGTTATTTCATTTATCTATCCTATAACAGCGTCTATCTACGGATATGTCGTTCTTCCCAATCTTATTGCAAGCTATGTCGGCTATTTCCTTTACGGACTTGCATATATTGCTCTGGGTCTGATGATATCCTCCTTCGTTTCAACGCCCGGTCTTGCTATGCTGCTTTCTGTAGCCGCATCACTGGTGCTGTTCTTCATGGAGCTGATGCTTGGCTCAAGCTTCCTTGCATCTCTTCCTGTATTTTCCGATATTCTGTACTGGTTCTCAAATCAGGCAAAATTCGAAAACTTCACGCAGGGCTTCTGTCAGCTGTCTGACCTTGTCAGCTACGTGACAGAAATAATCGTATTCCTGCTGTGGACTATAATTTCAATTGAAAAGAGACGCTTCAGCCGCAGCTAAGCTGATGTCTGAACAAGCCGGAGGTAATTTATAATGGCAAGAATCCGAAATGCAAAGAATAAGATTTTTACCAGCTTTGCCTGGATAATTGCGATCCTTATCCTTGTGATTGCAATTATTATAAATGTAGTAGTAGCAAAGCTGGATTTCAACATCGACGTTTCCGTACAGAAGCTCTTCAGCCTCAGCGAAACCTCACAGGAATATCTGGATGAGCTGGACGAGCAGGGAACAAGCGTTGATATGTATCTCCTTATGGAGATGAACGAGCTTGAGGACGACAGCTCAACTCGCTCACTTTACCGTGCTCTCGTTGAGTATGACGCTCACGAAAGCATCAACCTCATTGACTTCGATCCTAACGAGGATGAGGAAATGCTCCAGAAGATCAATTCTGACAATGTCTATTCACTCAATATGGGCGATATCGTGCTGGTATGCGGCGAGAACAAGCGCCACATCAATGGTATAAATATGTACACAACAAATTATACCTACGACTCCAGCGGCAACATCACTGAAAGCGAAGAATTCTTCCAGGGCGAAAATGTTATCACCAGCGGACTGAAGGCTGTTGTTGACGGCTACCTGCCTACCATCTATTTCCTTACAGGTCATGGCGAAAAGGAAATGAACAGCAGCTACTCAAAGATCACATCTCTTATGAAGAGCAAAAACTACCGTACAGCTTCCCTGAATCTTTCAGACACCGAGACTGTACCCGATGACGCTGAGATCATCGTGATCGCTGCTCCGTCCGGCGACATTACCGAGCGTGAAGCTGACAAGCTCTCCGCATACCTTGATAAGGGCGGTAATATATCTGTTATGCTCCCTCCTAACGGCGGCGAGTTTGACTACGATAATCTCCAGCAGCTTATTGATCCTTTCTGCATTGATATTGATTATAACTATGTTCGTGAAACTGACAGCAACAACCATATGGCAGGCGATGACACTAACATTATCTGTAATATCATCGAGCAGGAAGAGGACTCCGCACTTTATGCGGATATACAGTCTCTCGCAGACTCTGGATTTATTACATATATGCCCAAATCAAGAAGCTTTGCTATTGACAGCAATAACGACAATATCCAGGCGGTTGTTACAGGTACTCTCCTTGCATCATCTGAAACCTCTGTGGGCGAGCCTTACGGCGGCACATATGACTCAGATCCCATTGAGGGATATGCTCTGGAGCTTGCTGTATACTCAGAGGACAAGAGCAGAAACAATGCCAAGATAACACTCTTCGGTAATGCTGAGTTTATCGACGATGAGCATATCGAGGATGTTTCATACCTTTCATCCTACTATGTTTACCTTGCTACAGTCACATGGATGGCAAATCAGAATCTGGATATGGGTATCGGTGACAAGAGCGCAGCTACAGACTATCTGAGCCTCACTGAGGATTCCGCATACGGACTGATCTTCTTCTTTATCGCTCTGCCAGTTGTAATTATGATCATCGGCGTTGTTATCTGGCTCCGCCGACGTCATTCATAAGAAAGGATAGGATGCTATGAAAAAACAGATCGTTCTCATCCTGTCTCTGATCGTTCTCGTAGGAATAACAGTCGGTATACTTTTATTCGTAAACAATATCGAAGCCAATAACCTCGCCGAAGAAGAACGCATAGCTCAGGAGAAAAACCTTGTAGGCGTACAGTCCAATGACATCAACAGAATAGAGATCAAAACAACTGATGATGTATACTGTGCATACCTTAACGAAAGCGGATTATGGGAGCTGGAAAATGAGACTGACTTTGAGATAAATACATATTATCTGAATAGTATGGCGTCACAGCTTTCTGCTCTTACTGCTACTGATATAATTTGTCCTGTAGCTGAGGCTGACCTTGCAGGCTATGGTCTTGAAGATCCGGCTACTGTCATTACTCTCCATGAAAATGACAATACTCATGTTATCAATGTAGGAAAGCTCAGCGCAACCGAGGAGTTCTACTATGTTACAATCGACGGCAGAGACAATGTGTACAGCGTTTCCGCTGATTACGCAGACTATATCACTGCTAACAAGAATTCACTGAAAAGCATATACATTCTCAGAAACAGCGATTCCGAAATCTGCAGCATTTCCCTTGATGCTCACGGAGAAAAGGTATACGAGCTGGAAATGAATGATGATGGCATATGGGAAATGAATAAGCCTCTGAAGCTTACAGACCGTGTAAACGGCTCCAAGGTTTCTTCTCTTACAACTACCATTCGCCAGATGATCGTTGATAAGTTCGGCGACGAGCATATTACTGAGGAACAGTACGCTGAATACGGTTTCGATTCTCCTGAATATGTATTCAGTTTTGGCCAGATAAACGGCGAGACTACTACACTCCTTGTACAGGATTACTCTCTGGATGATACAACATTCGTATCCCTTCTCTGCAAGGAAACAGGTCAGATGTTCTACATGGAATCTACCTATACAGGATTCCTTCAGGATATAGCCGATAATTACATAATCAATACGATCTATAACTGCAGCGTTTCTGAGATCGCTGAAATCAACATTCAGTGGAATGAGCGCACTGACGCTGAAATCACCATGGATAATGATGCTGAAAAGTATACCGTAAACGGAACAGATCTCAGTACTGTAAACAGTGACGCCTTTTCAGTAATGGAGGATTTCTACAATAAGATCCAGGCACTCAAGTATGATACCTTCATCCTTGAATGTCCTGTAGATGAATCAGCTGACCCTGATATCACTATAACCTACACGCTGAACGACGGGACTGAAACAGCTATTGATTTCATTGATCATGACAGCGAAAATTATGCTGTTTTCGTAAACGATGAGTATATGCACTTCACAATAAGCAAAAAGAACTTTACTGCAAGAGAGGGCATATACGATTACTACGACCAGCTTCTCGATGCTGCCGACATAGAATAATTATTTTGTGGGGACTGCCTTTCAGGCAGTCCTCTTTTTTGCTGTATGAACTCACTTGAAAGTGTGGGTTTTTAGGCAACATTCACATAAATTGAATTCAACAGCTTCTTTTATACATTCTCTCTATTGACAATTTCCGAGCATAGTATTATAATTAAGATTGATATACTATTGTTTAATGAGGTGCAGCATGAGATATAATAACAAAAGAAAAAATGGCAATAGCCGTATGATAGGTATTCTTCTGATCATCTTTGCTATGGTCATTGTGTTTTTTATAGTCGCAGTAGTTATGGTCAACAAGAACAGCTCAAGCTGGAAAACCAGTTCCTCAGGTGAATCTGATTCCTCTGGTGCTTTATTCGTTGCCAATACTGATGATGACGATGATGAAGACAAGCCGAACAAAAAGGACGATAAGGATGTAAACTGGAATTACCCACGTTACGCTGATGACGCTCTCCAGCTGACAGACGCCAATATCTACAGCAGCTATGCTGTTCTCCTTGATGTACAGACCAATGAGATACTGGCGTACAGAGGCGCTGACCTCCGTATGAGCCCTGCATCTATGACAAAGCTCATGACTCTCCTTGTGGCTGTAGAAAATATATCTGACTTCAATGCTACATATACGCTTACATATGAAATGATCAGCCCTCTTATTGAACAGGAGGCTGCACGTGCAGGATTTGAGGATCAGGAGACTGTTTCCATCACCGACCTGCTTTACGGTATGATCCTTCCTTCAGGTGCTGATGCTACTATTGCTATAGTTCAGTATGTTGCTGAAACTGAGGAAAACTTCGTCAACCTGATGAATAAGAAGGCAAAGGAGCTTGGAATGGACAGCACCCATTTCAGCAACGCTACCGGTCTCTATGACAAGGATCACTATTCCAATGTGACTGATATCGCTCTTCTGATGAAGGTCGTTATGCAGAACGATATCTGCCGGAAGATACTCAGCACAGTTGAATATCAGACAACCTCAACTCAGCAGCATCCCGGCGGCATACTCTTCCAGAGCACTACATTCAGCAGAATGTACGGCAACGAGGTTTCCGGTATTGAGATCATTGCCGGAAAGACAGGCTTCCACGATCAGGCAAGACAGTGCCTTGCAAGCTATGCAAAGGCTGTTGACGGCAGAGAATACGTTCTCATCACCGGACACGCTCCTACTGCTATGGACACCATCTGGGACGCATTTGCGATCTACGGCACTATCACAGGCACCTATGCAATGCCTGATGATCTGGATACAAGAGTGACTACTACTGCCGCTGATGTCTATGTGATCGTTACTGATGAGAATGGTGCGCTGGTAACTGACGAAAACGGCGATATCGTAACCGAGCTTGCATCTTCCTCTGAAACTACAGAAACAGAAACCGTCGCTGAAACTTTAGAATAACAGACAACGACAATACCGAAAGGAGACCCTCTGACAATGGCAAAACAAAAAATGCGACTCCGCTTTCCAAATATAATCCTTCTTCTCTGCGGTCTTATACTGCTTATATTCCTGTTCGACTTCCTCTGGCGGAATGTTATATCCCCTACCGTTCCCGGCGATACTGAGGGAATTGTGACTGCCTCAGGCAACTTCGCTGCAAGCGATAGTATTTCCAGCAGCACTACTGATGCAAGTGACGAAAACGAAACCACTGATGAGGCTACAGAAGGATCTGAAGCGCCTACCGAAGATCCTACTTCTGAAACTATCATTCTTTCACAGAATCAGGTGCATAACGGCCCGCTGATCCTTGTAAGCGAGACTTGTCCGTTCCTTGGAAATACTAATTTCACCGATTTCACAGGCAACTCCAATTACAACGTAAAGCCGAGAGATTCAAGCCTTCAGGTAAATTCTATCATCATGCAGCCTATATCCGAGCTTTTCGACGGCTACTGTGCTGACAACGGCTACGTAAACCTGCAGATCTACAGCACAAGTGAGATATACACCGGCGCTGACAGTCTTTACACTAACACTCTTACCGAAAGAAGCACTGGTCTTACCTTTGATATCGGTCTTATTACAAGCACAGGCGATGTCGTTGCGTACCTTACAAAGCGCAACGAATGGATGTTCAGCAATTGCTGGAAATACGGCTTTGTTGTTCGTTATCAGGATACAAAGACAGGTACTACAGGCGTTGGCTTCATGCCGCATCATTTCCGCTATGTAGGTCTTCCCCATTCTCTCATTATGTATGAGAAGGATATGTGCCTTGAGGAATACCTCATGTATCTCACAAGCTACACTATGGATACTTCACCCCTTACATATGAAACTGCTGATAAGGCGTATGAGATCTATTATGTGCCTGCCGCAGAATCCGGTGATACCGAAGTTGTGATCCCCAGAGATTCCGTTTATACCGTATCCGGCAACAACACTGACGGATTTATCCTTACATTTGAAAAGCCCCTTGGAGCAGCTGTACAGGATCCATCTGAACCTGACTCAGGAATTACAACTGATGTCTCTCTTCCAGAGGAAAGCACATTGACTACCACCACAACTGATACAGCTGTGATCGGCTGATAACAAAAAAACACGGTATCGTCTTCTGATGATACCGTGTTTTTTAGTTGCGGTAAAACCTACAAAAAGCAGCTGCCCGAAGACAGCTGCTTTCTTATTGCTTTATCAGTAAACAACAGCGTTAGAATAGAGGTAATCCTCCCAGATGGGAAGCGAGCTGCCGCCAAGGTGTATGCCGTCTGATGTATAATCAGAGTTCAGACAGCCGTTGGAATCCACCAGGACCTCGTTGATATCAAGCCAGAAGATATATTCATCATTAGCAAGCTCCTTGAGGAGAGCGTTCTTTTCGTTGATGTTTGCATTGTTCACAGAGTCGCCCTGTGCGTCACGTGACGCTGAAACATTTATTATACTCTGAATGTAGATGATCGCATCAGGCTGAAGCTGGTGTATCTGGTCGATTACGCTTTTGTAGTATTCTGCAAAGGACTCAGATGTGCCGGTGCCGAGGTCGTTTATACCGAGCATGATATATATTTTTCCGAACTGCTTTTCCGCAAGGAGTGACTGGAAGGATCTCTCAGGGCCTTCCTCCGGAGGTATCTGTGCAGTTGAACCCATAAGGTCGTATATATTCATGCCTACAGTCGCATAGAAGGTTGTCTCCTCCGGCATTGAGCCAAACAGCGAAAGTCCTACTGTACGGGAATTTCCGATAAACAGAGCATCGTGGAAATATTCATCATCAACAGTCTGAAGTTCAAGCACCTGAGGTGCTGTTGTAACAGTAGTTGTTTCCTCGGAAATAATCCCTTCAGAACCAGTTACTGTGGTACTGGTCGTGGTTTCTTCGATTTTTTCGCCGTTTGCATCAGTTGCAAAAGTCGCAGGCTCCTGAACTGGTACGGTTGCGGAAACAGGCGTATTCTCAATGGTTCCTGTGCTGTCGGTATGCTTCTGTACAGCAAATACTGTTGCCAGAATTATTGAAGCTATAATGACTGAGATCATCAGCGGATAGCTTTTCAGAAATGAAATAACAGATGAAAGACTCATACAGACCTCCTGTCAATCAGAAACGGAAATACATAAAAGGATTGCTGTCAGACGTATGCACGAGCACCATACTGTAAACAAATACAGCAATGAGAACTATAACCGTTACGAAATGATCCTTGTATTTCTTATAGATTTTTTCAGTAATGGGCAGGCTGAAGAATACGCAGCCGATAAGCAGATACCAGTAATCACCCAGAGCGTTCCAGAAATCCTTTGTGGTAACGAAATCCGGTGAGCCTCCGAATGGGAACAGACGTGAGAAGTAAACGCCTATATCGTGCATATCCGGCAGTGCAAAAACTACCCATGTAAGAGGAATAATGAAGCATACATATATGTGTTTCAGCACTCTTGTTCTTTCAAGATACTTGCCAAGCCAGAAGCGTTCCAGAGTGATAAGTCCGAAGAAGATGAGTCCCCAGAGAACGAAATTCCAGCTTGCGCCGTGCCACAGACCTGTGAACGCCCACACGATGAGAGTGTTGCGGACAATTTTAAGTGTGCTGCATCTGCTTCCGCCAAGGGGGAAATAGATATATTTCTTGAACCAGCGTCCCAGTGTGATATGCCATCTGCGCCAGAATTCTGCAATGCTTCCGGAAGCGTAAGGGTGATCGAAGTTTTTGGGGATGGTGATGCCCAGCATAGTGCCGATACCCATTGCCATAAGAGAATAACCGAAGAAGTCAAAGTAAAGCTGGAAGCTGTAAGCGAATGCACCCAGCCACGCATAGGGTGTTGACATACTTTCATAGCCGTAACGGGACATTCCTGCCCAGAGAGTGCCGATCTGGTTGGCAAGGATCGCCTTTGCTCCGAGACCGAGGATAAAGGTTTTAAGACCTTCCTCAAGGTTTGATATGGATACATCCTTATATCTCAGCTCAGGTGCAAGCTCACCGTATTCAGTTATAGGGCCGGATATGAGCTTGGGGAACATTGTTATATATGTTCCGAATGTAACTATATTATTCGCAGCCTTTATCTCACGTCTGTAAACGTCAACAAGATATCCCACAGACATAAATGTGAAGTAGCTTATACCCAGCGGCAGGTGCATAGTGACCTCAGGAAGCTTTGCTCCGAAAATTCCCAGAAGCAGGTTCAGGTTCTCTACGATAAAACCAGTGTACTTGAAAAGCACAAGCAGTCCGAAGTTGAATGCAATGGAAACCCACAGCATAATTCTACGTGTCTTTTCCGTCTGAAAGGGTTGTCCGTGACCAGCGATAAGCTTGCCGAAGATAAAGTTCACAAACACTGCCAGTACGAGCAGCAGAGTATACCATCCGTCGCCCCAGGCATAGAAGATAAGGCTTCCGATAAGAAGAATCAGATTCTTATTTCTTTTAGGTGCAATGTAATAGCCAATCAGGAATAACGGCAGAAATCGAAAAATAAAATCAATACTGCTGAAAACCATGTAGTCCCCCAATCCGGAGCAATAGCCCCATTTTTATCATTTTAAAAGACCGGCATAAACTGTCGGCATATTCTTATTTATTATATCAATTTTACGCCGTTTTGTCAAGCATTGGCTATATCTGAACGTACGAATATCCGCCGCAGGACAGCAGACCGGATTTTTACAAAATCGTATTGAATAAAAGCTGTATATGTGGTATAATTATCAGGTATTTTTCAGGAGGGATTGTAATGATAACTTATGAATCAGCTGACAGAAGTACAGCTATTAAATATGAAAAGGGCGACATCACGAAGCTTGGTGCATATATCTGCACGAACAGTGAAGGAACTGAGGGCGTAAACTTTGCCCTGTACAGCGAGCACGCCGAATCATGTGCTCTGGTACTGTTCAACAAGGGAGAAAAGAATCCCTTTGCAGAGATATCCTTTACTGAGGATATGAAGGAAAATAATATATATGCAATGTTTGTAACCGGAATTGATCCCGATGAAACAGAATACGGCTACAGACTCGACGGTATTTACGATATTCACAGAGAGCTGCGATACCAGAAAGAGCTTGTTATGCTCGATCCCTATGCAAGAGCTGTTTCCGGACGAAACAGCTGGTGCAGCCCTATTGACCCTGAGCGTTCAGGAAAGTTCAGAGGAAGAATTATACGTGACGACTTTGATTGGGAGAATGACCAGTATCCTGATATTCCGCTGAAGGATCTTATCATATATGAGGCTCACGTAAGAAGCATGACTATGCACCCTTCAGCCTGCTCCGAAACCCCCGGAACCTTCAAGGGACTTATGGAAAAGATACCCTACCTTAAAGAGCTGGGTATAAACTGCATTGAGCTTCTGCCGGTATTTGAATTTGATGAAATGGAATATAACCGTTTCTTCAATCAGAAGCGCATCCTCAACTACTGGGGATACAGCACGCTCAATTTCTTCTCTCCGAAGGCAGGCTACGCAGCATCCGGCGAAAGCTGCGGACAGGTAAGTGAATTCAAGGAAATGGTAAAGGCTTTCCATAAGGCTGGCATACGTGTGATCCTTGACGTTGTTTATAACCACACCGCCGAGGGCGAAGAAAAGGACAGATGCTATTCATTCCAGGGCATCGACAATCAGGTCTACTATATCAGCCAGACTGACGGCAAAAATTCTAATTACTCCGGCTGCGGAAACACCTTCAAGTGCAATCATCCGGCAGTACGCCGTCTGATTCTGGAGAGCCTCCGCTACTGGCACAAGGAATGCCATGTAGACGGCTTCCGATTTGACCTTGCTCCTATGCTTGTACGTGCTGTTGACGGCGTTCCGGACTGGGACACACCTGTTGCAAAGGATATCGCTGAGGATGAGGAGCTTAAAAATGCTATCCTTATTGCTGAGCCGTGGGATGCAGCCGGACTTTATCTGACCGGAAAGTTCCACCACTGGGGACGCTGGTCTGAATGGAACGACAAGTACCGTGACTCAATGCGCCAGTTCATCTGCGGAAATGCCGAATATGCTCCTGACTTTATGTCAAGACTTTCCGGCTCTGAGAATATGTACGCACAGTGCGGCTCACAGGGCACTGTAAACTTCATTACCTGCCATGACGGCTTTACCATGTATGACCTCGTTTCTTATAACTGTAAGCACAATGAGTCAAACGGTGAGCAGAACCGTGACGGCAACAACTGGAATATAAGCTTCAACAACGGCTGCGAGGGACGTACAGATAACCCTCACATCCATCATATCAGAAGAAGAAAGATGATGAGTCTGTTTGCGCTTCTCATGACAAGCAGAGGCGTTCCTATGATGTATGCAGGCGATGAGATCTGCAACAGTCAGAACGGAAACAACAACGCATACTGTCAGGACAGCGATATCTCATGGATCAACTGGAATCAGCTTGAATGCGAAAAGGATATGCTTGAATTTGTAAAGCTTATGATCTCATTCCGAAAGGCTCATCCTGTTCTCAGGAACACCACCTACGACCAGAGCGTAAACGGTACAGGCTATCCGGAGCTTTCCTTCCGCTATCCAGGTGGCACTGAAGCGTTTCCTGACAAGAAGTCACACTGCGTTGCAGCGTTCTATGCTGAGGATCATGTGAAGTACGGCACAGATGAGGACTGCTTCATCTATGTGATCTGCAATGTTTATGAGAAGGATATCACATATCTGCTTCCGGATACAGACAAGATCGACTGGACGGTTCTTACGGATTCCAGTACAAGAAACCGCTATGGCGACAAGCCGCAGAATACGGTTGACGCAGAGCCTTATGCAGTAGTGATCCTTACAGGTAAGAAGCGTAATGGCTGATACAGAGAATAAGCCCTATTATGTGTATATTCTCAGATGCAGGGATGATTCGCTGTATATCGGCATAACCACTGATATTTTAAAGCGCATCAAAGCCCACTGCGGCAGGATAAAAGGCGGTGCAAAATACACAAGAAGCCATCCTGTATCCAGTATCGCTGCTGCATGGCGCACAGAGGGCAAGATACCGGCTGCACGTATGGAATACGCTCTGAAAAACAGACTCAGCCGTCAGGATAAGCTAAGGCTCATTACAGAGCCGGAACTTCTGTGCAGCAGATATGTACAGGAGCTTGCGGAGTATTCTTTTGAATGCTGCGCCAGACAGACGCTTGACGAAATATTCAGAGAAGCATCGGAGGGATGAATGTGAGAAGAAACAAATCAGACGGCATATCAGAAACTCTGAAGCAGCTCTTCCCTCTTTCATGGCGTGATACAGGCGTTACACTGATCGTATTGCTATGCTCCTACTGTATATGCTGGGCAGTACACTGGTTCAGCCCCAGCTTCCAGAATGAAGCTATGATATTCTTCCTTGCTCTTGTACTTATCGCAAGATATACTGATGGCTATTTCTATGATATTGTGGCATCATTCATGTCAGTCGTATGCGTAAACTTTTCATTTACCTACCCCTATTACGTTCTTGACTTTTCTATCTCAGGTTATCCGTTTGTATTCGCTATCATGTTGTTTATCTCCTTGTCCGTCAGTACACTTACATCAAGAGCCAAGCAGCGTGACAAAATGCGTGAACAGGTAGCACGTGAGCGTATGTACAGCAATCTGCTGAGATCTGTATCCCATGACATACGAACACCTCTTACATCAATTGCTGGTTCGGCATCTGCTATACTGGATAACAAGGAAAAGCTTTCAGAAAAACAGAAGGATGCGCTGCTGCTTGATATCCATGACGAAGCCCAATGGCTTGTGCGTGTGGTTGAGAATATCCTGTCCGTTACAAGAATGGGCGGTGAGAACTCACACATAAACAAGACTCCTGAGCTGCCTGAGGAGATAATTTCCAGTGCTGTTGCAAGAATCACGAAGCTCTACCCGAATGAACATATCGACATACGGCTTCCGGAATCGGTTTTCTTTGTTCCTATGGATCCGATCCTGATTGAACAGGTCCTGTTCAATGTTCTGGAAAATTCAGTCCTTCATGCAAAAGAACACACGCTCATCAGCATCACAATGTCTCAGTGCAGCAAGAATGTGATGTTTGAGATAAGTGACAACGGCAAGGGAGCTTCGCAGAAGCCGGCAGTACCATTAATAAATAAGCTTAATGAACAGTTTGCTGGCAGCCGTGACATAAAACGAAACATGGGCATAGGACTTGCTGTCTGCAGAAGTATCGTTCTTGCACATGGCGGAACAATGGATATTGATATAGGCGGCATGGGCACAACTGTAAGATTCACACTTCCTTCCCAATAATTATAAAGACACAGAGCAGTATCGCTTCACACTGATACTGCTCTGATTTTTTATACAACAAAAAGAGCTGCAGCACATTATGCAGCAGCTCAATTATACTATAATATTATCATTCAGACTTCTCAGCCTTAGCTTCCGCCTTTCTTCTTGCGTCAATAACAAAGCCATGAATAACGGCAATCATCAGATATAATACAAATACAGCAGCTTCCACCAGAAGCAGGGGCTTCATTATATTGCCAAGAAGCATTGATATATAACTTGTGGAAAGAACATTCGCAGGAACAAGAACTGCATAGGAATTAGCAAAAGTAATCGACTCGTCATATTCCTTGAGAGTTGCATTTACTGCTGCTGTAAGCTCTTCAACTGTTTCATCAAGAACTGCTATACGCTCCTCTACATATGCAACAGACTCAGCGTCAGCTCCCGATTTTCCAAGCTTTTTCACAGCATTGAGCCTTGTCTTGTATCCATCGATCCTACGGTTATAATTTGCAACAACACGCTGAGCATCCTGAAGCTGTTCATACAGCTTGTCATATTCAGCAGATGCTGTTGTATAGGATGCAGCTGTCTCCTCCTGAAGATCGCCGTATACTATGATCTGATCCTTCTTGTAGTTCTCAATGGATTCCTTGATAACCTCAAGATTTGAAACAGCTGACTTCTTATAAAGCTCCAGCTCAGAGATCTGATACTCATAGTAGCTCAGAAGTCCCGCCTTGTCTGCTACCACACTTTCATCAAGTATATACGCAGTGAGCGCATCTGCATCGTATGCTCTTACAACATCCACAGCACTGCTTAAATCTGCAAATGTATATCCTGTTTCAGCAGAACGGAACTCAGTATCCTTCAGTTTATCCACAGACTCCTGAAGTGTATAGAGAGTATCTGCATATTTGTCAACTGCGATAATGTAATCATAGTCGCTGTAATCTACTGCAAGTGCTGCATTACCTACTGCTTCACTGCTGCCGTACTGCTCATAGAAATAATCATTATAACACTCAAGCACCGTGTTGATGACAAGTGCTGCCTCGTCATCGCCAAATGGAGTCTCAGAAAAATTGAATGTAACCTTATACTTTGTGAAGTTATAGTCAACATTAAGCATTGCCTGAGCTGCTGAAATGTTTCCGTTGCTTTCAAAAGCAGACTTGTACACAGATATCTCATCCGCAGCCTCATCGGGAATAACTCCCTCGATATCAATTGCATTTCTGACAGAGTCAACATAGCTCATCGGATAGTCAAGCTCTGTAAGAGCAGCCTCAATAACTGCCGGATTCTTTATTGAATTTACGTCAAATTTTGTTCTGTCAGGGGCAAGTCCATCAGAAGCTCCGGGATAGTCAAAGCCTATGAGAGCTACTGGAGACGAGGACAGCTGATGTGAAAATATAGACGTGCCGGCAGCAACTACAAGCGCTGCAAGGACTGCTACTGCAAGCCAGCATACAGCAAATCTTCTCATACTGCCGAGTATATCCGAAAATGGTATGGTAACACTGTCTTCAGTTCTGGTATCATTCCTGAGAGTGATATCCAGCTGATTTTTATTAAACTGATTATCCTGCATTTTAAAAACTCCTAAACTTAACGCAATACTGCATAATATTATTATTTTAAGTATAACATATCAATTCAGTGAAGTCAATGACTCATTCTGTATTTTAGTGGATTTAAACAAGTCTTGATATCCGGCGTGAGATTTTTTCTAATTCTGCTTTTTAAAACGTCTATTTACAAAAAGCGAGGAATGTGATATACTTTTTTTTAGTTATAGTTTAAAACAGCTTTAAAAGGAGTTCCCATATGAAAAATGTGAAAAAAGATAAAAATAAAAGAAAGCGTTTCCGTATGAAAACTGACGGCTTCAAGTTCATGAACCTTTGCCATAATCTGAAAGTTCTTTTTATTCCGTGGCTTACACTGGCGGTATTTGCTGTTGTAGTAATTACGGGTGTCAATTTCTTCTCTGCGGAAGTTGATTCAGTAACTGCTACCATCGCATTCCATTATACCGGAATCGAAAGCGGACTCACTCCTAACGGTTGTGAATTTGACCAGGATGATATTGCTTCTCCGGAGCTGATTTCAGCTGCCCTTGCAGCCGAGGGACTCTCTCCTGAGCTTGCCTCCCAGATTCAGGACAATATCTACATAAGCAGTGTTGTATCCACAAATGCCATCAACGACATAACAAAGTACAACAGTGTATACAGCTCAAGCACCGGCTCATGGATAAAGAACATCTCTGATACATCATACCATCCCACAAAGTTTGTTGTTTCTCTGAACTACAGTCATACAGATCTGACCGGTGAAAAGGCTGCTTCCCTGCTCAATACTATACTCAATGAATACAAAGCACATTTTATAGAAGTATATGGTTACAGCGAAACAATAAGCAACACTGTGAATTCAGTGGATTTCGACAGCTATGATTATCTGATCGCTCTTGATATGTACAGTTCTGATATAGGTCTTCTTGAAAACTACATCAGCTCTCTTGCCAAGGACGATACATCTGACTTCCGTTCTGAAGCTACAGGCTACAGCTTCTCTGACCTTGCTGAATCTGCTGCTCTTATCCGCACAGTTGACATTGACACACTCACATCATACATATTGAATAATGGTACTGTCAGTGACAAGGATATGATCCTCAGCTATTATCAGTACCGAATTGATAACATCACAAGACAGAATGATTCTTTAAAGTACCGCCTGAATGAGACCCTCAGCTCCATCGAGAATTACCAGAAGGATTCCATTATAGTATATGACGGATATGATTCCGGTTCCACATCTATCACAAATACATCTCCTGTATATGACGATCTGATCCAGGAAAAGCTTCAGCTGCAGGACACCATCTCAAACAATGATAGAGCTATTTCCGAGCTGAAGGAACGTATCACAGCTGTTAAAAAGTCATCCGGAAGTGCTGCAAAGGCTGACAGGGAATATGTCGATGAAAGAATCGCTGTTCTTCAGGAAAAGGTTTCTGACCTCACCGACAATATAAAGCTTACAGCTGATGAATACTTTAAGGAGCACAAGTTCTGTAATGCACTCACTGTTACTTCATCTGCGAATTATTCAGTAGTACAGCTTTTCAAGGCTGCTGTCGATGAATCTGTACGCATGATAATTATATCAGTACTTCTTCTGCTTACACTGTATCTGCTCATTTCCATATTCTTCTGTATGGGCGACAGACTGAACAGAATGAAAAATGCTGCTAAAGCAAGAGTTGATAAGTAACATATATTCAATAAAGCTGCTGCGCTGAGACCACTGCGCAGCAGCTTCTTTTATACTGTCATTCATACCCATCAGGCTGCATATATATGTATCATCAAAACCGCATAGGAGTGAGATACATGAAACAGCAGTCAGATCACCGGGCTGTAATTCTCGGTGAATACATTCTGGAAAACAATGCAACTGTACGGGCTGCGGCAGTCTGGTTCGGGATATCAAAAAGCACTGTTCATAAGGATGTAAGCCAGAGACTTTCTGAGCTGAGTCCGTCACTGTATAAGGAAGTAAAGGCAGTACTTGCAAAAAACAAGGAGGAACGCCACATCCGTGGCGGAATGGCAACCAGAAGAAAATATGCACAGCTTGCTGCAATGAACGAAAAGCATGGTGCATGACATACAGATTAGGGACTGTCAATGCGGCAGCCCCTTGCTGTTTATCCAGCCTGCCCTACTACTTCGCACATAAATTTGTTTCCTGACTTTTTTAAATACAACAAAAAAAGACTGTCATACCCTTGGGGTATGGCAGTCTTTCTTGCCTTGAGGCATCTATCTCAAAGCAGCTTATGGGCAGACCAATGCTTGACAAGGCTGTTCAAGGGCTAAAGCCTTCAGTCCCTCTGCAGAAGCTGTACATAGGAGCAGGCCTGCCACCTTTTCAAGATGATACGCCGCTGGCTGCTACTCCTATTGTATGCTGAAATCCGGATATTGCAACAAGGTAAATTATGTGACATATACATTTTAACTGTAATACTTAGCACGTCTGAAGTCGATCACGCCGGAATAAGGGTCATAGCTTATATCCCTGTTTCCGCTGCTGTAGATAAGATACTGATTCTTATAGAGAACCGGCAGGAATATATACTTATCAATAACCGCCTGTTCCGCCTGACGGCAAAGTCCTGAAAGCTCCTGAAGGTCACGAGCGTCATCGGCAGCCCTGAGCAGCTGATCAAAAGCTTCGTCCGAATAACCGAAATCATTGTTGTCCGTAACGAAATTCTGAAGTACAGCGGCAGCACTGTTTCTGTTGCCTGTAATTCCGCACAATGCAATGGTATAATCCTTATTCAGAAGCCGCTGTCTGAATTCGCCTGCCGAAACCTTCTCAATACCGGCATAGAATCCGAAAAGGGACTGCCATGTCTGAAGTATCTCGTAAAGGTCATCATCAGATACAGACCCGTCACATACAAGAACATCCGCTGCAGGAAGCGACGTAAGTCCCAGCTCGTGCATACCCTTCTGGAAAAGCTCCATCGCCTCCTCGGCAGTACTGTCAGCTATGATATTGCCTGAAGCATAGCTCTCATATGACGCAGCACCAAGTCTTGTTTCAGGCGGAACTATTCCATATGCTCCAACCGCATCACTTTTACCACTATCTGAAAATTGACTTCTCGGAACAGCAGCAGAAAATGCCTTTCTTATATCAATATTCGTAAAGGCTTCCCACTCATCGTTAAGCACAAAGCCAAGAGTTATAGACCTCCATGAGTCAATGGTATATCCGTTAGCTTCCGTATATTTATCCTCAATATGGGATGTTGCAAGTATGTCGGAATTTCCTGCTGCAAATTCTGATTCAGCATCTTCCTGACTGCTGCGGATGAGGAATGTGACATTTGAAGGATACACCTTCTGCACGGTGTTATTTGCAGAGTTTTCTCTCATATATATGAGGTTATCACTGCCGTAAGGATCATAGAACCATCTTCGCAGATAGAAACCGCTGTTTGAAATTACTGAATCCTCATCAAGTCCGTATCTTCCGCCTGTCTGCTCAAAGAATACACGGCTGCAGGGCATTGCCGCCGGCATACAGAGAAGCGTCAGAAATTCCGCACACGGCTCGTCAAGCTCAAAAATAAGCGTATTGCTGCTCTGGGCATATACGCCTATCGACTCAGCAGACGCACCGCCGTCTATTACGTCAGCTCCGCCCTTTATACATCGGAACTGTTCACGGTAGGGAGATTTCGTCTCATTGCGGAAAAGGCGCTGAAATGCAAATACAAAATCCTCCGCAGTCACAAGCCAGCTCTCTCCGTCATCTATTCTGTCATTCTTGTTTTCGTCGTAATACCAGTAGCTGTCGTCTCTCAGAGTAAATGTGTACCTCTTACCGTCCTCAGTAACGCTGTAATGAGAACATACGCCGTAAGTAAGAGTACCGTCAGGCTGCTCCTCAAGAAGCCCCTGCATCATGTTTCTCAGTACTGTAAATGCCGCAGAATTACGTGCTATCTGCGGATCAAGGCTGTCTGGATTTTCGGTCAGTGTGTAGTTGAAACGATAACCGGAGCCGTCGCCTTCTTCTTTCTCAAAGAGACTGCAGCCGGTCAGCAATACCGCAGGGCACAGCAGCATTGCCATAAGCTTTTTGCGCATAAACATGGATCCTTTCGCTCATACATCTTGTCCGATGTACTTTCTATATTTTTATTATACCATCCATTTCAGCTGATTACAACCATTATTTTAATTTTTTCAGAGATTTTTTCTTCCGCATAGTCAAACCGCACTGCTGTTCAGATTCCAGATAATGCAGAATAACCTTGTAAGAACTGTTTCTAAGACTTGACAAAATTGCTTCAACATGATACACTTATTATGTTCAAATAATTGGACAGATTTTCAGGAAATGGGGTTTTACAATGGATTTAAAAAAGCTTGGTTCAGTGATAGTTTCATCCGTTATGACTGTTACTGCACTGACCACATCCGCATTCACCGGCTCTGCTGCCGCAGAAGAACTGATGAATGACACATTTGAAAGCGGCTATGGTGCATGGAAAGGCGTTGGCGCAACCTGCTCTATAACCACTGACTACGCACATAGCGGCACAAGCTCTCTGTACGTATACGACCGCACAAATACATGGGGCGCGCCCAGATGCTCAATGTCAGGTATCGCTTATGCAGGAAACAGCTATACCTTTGACGCATGGGCAATGTATGCAGAGGGCAATAATTCCTCTGAGCAGATGGCTCTGAAGATCATCTACACAGACAGCTCCGGTCAGGATCACTATCAGCAGATCACCGGCACTAATGCCAACAAGGGTGAATGGGTACAGCTTTCCGGTACATACAACATTCCTGCTGACGTCACAGGCATTATCCTCTATGTTGAAATGCCCTCTGCCTCAACTGACACCTGCTACTACATTGACGATATCACAGTAAACGGCGAGAAGCTTGAGGTCGAAAAGGATTCATCCTATCTCAATGATTTCGATGACGGTACATCCCAAGGCTGGAATGCAAGAGGTGACGCCACTGCAACTGTAACAAAGGACTACAGCCACAGCGGTGACTACAGCGTGTATGTTTCCGGCAGAACACAGCTCTGGAACGGTCTTACATCCTCAAAGGATGACGTTCTCACAGCAGGCAAATACTACAGCCTTGGCTGCTATGTTATGTACAATGATGAAAAGTGGAGCGATACACAGAAATTCTCCATCAACCTCCAGTATGATATGGACGGCAAGGAGAACTATTACACCATCGCAACAGAAACTGCCAACAAGGGCGAATGGACTTATGTAGGCAGTGAGCTTACTATTCCGGAAGGCGCAACCAACTGCTACGTTTACGTTCAGACAGGATATGTTCCGACTGCCGCTGAACAGGATCTCATGGATTTCTATGTTGATACCTGCTCAGGTCAGCTTCTTCCTGATCCGGCAATTGAAGAGGATATCAAGGCTCTCAAGGACGCTTATGCTGACTACTTCAAGCTGGGCTGTGCTTGTGCAGATTCTGAATTCAAGCAGGGCGCAACTAAGGATCTGATCCTCAAGCACTACAACAGCCTTACACTCGGCAATGAGCTGAAGCCAGACAGCGTTCTTGACCTCAGCAAGACTCTTGCTTATGCACAGGAAACAGGCGACTACACATCTCCGCAGATCTCTCTCAATGAAGCTGACGGTATGCTGAAATTTGCAGCTGAGAACAAGATTCCGGTGCGTGGTCACGTTCTCGTATGGCACAGCCAGACTCCTGACTGGTTCTTCAAGGAAAACTATGACGCAAACGCTGACTGGGTTTCTATTGATGTTATGAACCAGAGACTTGAAAACTACATCAAGCTTGTTATGGAAACTCTTGAAAAGGATTATCCGGACGTAGAATTCTACGCTTGGGACGTTGTAAATGAAGCTGCATCCGACTCTGGTACTATCCGTCCGGCAGGTTCTAACAACTCTGTAAACGGTCAGTCAGCATGGGTTTCAGTTTACGGCGACCAGTCCTATATTGTGAACGCTTTCACCTACGCTAAGAAATACGCTCCCGCAGGCTGTAAGCTTTTCTACAATGACTACAACGAATATTCACCTAACAAGCAGGCTTATATCATCAGCGATATTCTCACTCCGCTGATCGAAAAGAACCTCATTGACGGTATGGGTATGCAGTCTCATATCGGTATGAGCAGTCCCTCTATTGAACTTTATAAGCAGTCTCTCCTTGCCTATGCTGACCTCGGTCTCGAAGTTCAGGTAACTGAGCTTGACGTTTCCCAGAAGTCAAATGCAGTTGCAGACCAGCTGGAGCTTGCTCAGCGTTATCAGGATTGCTTCAAGATGTTCAAGGAAGTAAAGGATTCCGGCGTAGATCTCTCCGCTGTTGTTATCTGGGGTATCACTGACTCCACAAGCTGGATCGGCGGCTATCCTCTGCTGTTCGATAAGAACTATGCAGCAAAGCCGGCTTACTATGCCGTAATTGATACGGATTCTGAGGTAGA
>JAZNOB010000092.1:0-4581 GCA_045580565.1 Ruminococcus sp. | reverse complement strand
GGAGGCAATCCTGGTACAGGCATAAGCTACTACACAGCGGTGTATGCCCTTGTAAGCGTCATCATGCAGGTAACGGGGAATATAATTCTTCCTGTGCTGAGTATGTGCCTTGCACTGTCGGCAGCTGACGCAGTAAGTCCTTCGGTAAATATGGGAGGAATACTCAGGTTTATGAAAAGCTTTGTCACATGGAGTCTTGGACTGCTTATGACAGTATTCCTCGGTGTTCTTTCTGTGCAGGGGATAGTACGCAGTGCAGCGGATACCTTTACAACAAAAACAGCAAGATTCGTTGTTTCAAATTTTGTCCCATTCGTAGGCGGCGCAGTTTCTGACGCATACAGCACTGTCCTCGGAAGTCTCCGTGTGCTGAGAAGTACTACAGGCTTTGTGGGAATAGCTGCTATATGTATACTGTTTCTTCCGGTAATTATCGAGCTTGTGCTTTGCCGGTTTGCAGTAAGCGGAGCTGCGGCAGTCTCGGAGCTGTTTGCGGTTGACGCTATTACAAAGCTTCTCAAAGGCATAGAGCTTACTCTTCAGATGACGCTTGCAGTAATAATATGCTTTTCCGTGATGTTTCTGGTGGCGATCGCACTGGTACTCATGGTATCAACAGGAAGCTTCGGAGGTTAGGAAAATGGATTCAGTAAAGGAAATGATCCTGTCGGTATGTGCACTCAGTCTCATAACAGGCATTATTCATACTATAAAGCCTTCAGGGAAATATGACCGGCAGCTGGGGCTTATAACAGCCTGTCTTATGCTTGCAGGAGTTCTGGCACCTGTGTACGGTGAGATAAGAAGCATTGAAACAGATTTTTCAGCAGCTGCTGCAGAAGAAAATTCCGAAAAACTTACAGAAGCGGCAGGCGATGAGCTGCTTTCGCTTGCTGAGGAAGAGATAGAGACTGCTCTCAGAAAGATGCTGGCTGACAAAGGAATACCCAGCAGCCGCATAGAGGTGATAATGAATACTTGTGATGATATGAGCATAGATATTAGCAGTGTGACAGTAATAAGCACGAGACCGGAGCTTGCAGAGGAAGAAGTGAGAGAGCTGTTCGGAGAGGAAGTGGAAATAAATGCAGCAAGCAGTTATTGAAAAGCTGAAAGTCTTTATAAAAAGTGAAAAGGGCAGCCGGATAATAGTTTTTATGGGACTTGCAGGACTTCTGTGTATTCTTCTTTCTTCTTGGTTAGCACCGGATGGTGAGGAAAAGCCTGCTGCGGAAACTGAAAGGTCGGTGTCAGAGCATCAGGATGCAGAGCAGTATGTAGATACTCTCGAACGTCGTCTTGAGGATATGCTTATGAAGACTGAGGGAGTAGGAAGATGCCGTGTCATGATAACAGTCTCCGGAAGTCCGTCCTATTCATACGCTCAGGATGCAGAGCAGTATGCTGACGAGGATTCACAGGAGATAAAGCGCCGTCATGTGATACTTGATGAGGAGACAGGAGACGGAGCACTGGTAGAATATACGGAGAATCCGGAGGTAGTGGGAGTAATAATTGCTTGTGAAGGAGGCGGTAATAATGTGGTAAGGGAACAGATCTACAAGGCTGCAGGCGCAGTTCTGGATATTTCATCAGACAGGATCTGCGTAACAAAACTTATAGAAGAAAGCGAGGAATAAATATGAAGAAACCATCATTTATCATCGGAAAGAAACAGATCATCCTGTCCTGCCTGACCCTTATGCTGGCAGCGGCGGTATATGTAAATTATGCCATGACAAAGAGCGATACACCCATTGAGCCGGCTGAGACGGCGGACCTGAAAGGGACAGTATCCTATGGTGATACCGAGTTTGTAAGCGCAGGTACAGCCGAGCTTCCCACGGAGCTGACCACGATGGCAGCGACAGAGGGAACATCTGAAACAGCTGAGGATACCGCCGATGAGACTGCGGAGCTTGATGAAATGCCGGCAGAGCAGGCAGAGGGACAGTCGGCAGAGGACTATTTTGCAGAAGCACGTCTCCAGAGAACAGCAAGCCGAGATGAAAGCGTAGCAACTCTTCAGTCTATCATGGGCGGCGGCGATCGTACAGATGACGAGCTTGTAACAGACGCTATTGCAGCAGTGGAAACATCCCAGCTTATCAAAAGCGAAAGCAATATCGAATCCATAGTAAAATCCATGGGCTATAACGACTGTATCGTGTATCTTGATTCGGACAGTGCAAAGGTCGTTGTGCAGACAGAGGGGCTTGATGCGGCAAAAGCGGCTGCAATTAAGGATGTAATTCTGGGAGAGGTTACAATTCCCGCAGAAAATATTCGACTTTTTGAGGTTAAGTAGTTGTAATTCTTGATTTTTTTTGGTATAATAGAAGTGTGTGACTCTGCAGAAGCAGTTTTTAGTATTAAGCAGTCGATGCAGGTGCGGTGTGCTGTCAGATTTACAGCATATCCGCCGGCCTGCAGGACGTAAATTCAGGAGGTAATTATGACAAATAATGCAGCAATGACAAGACATGAGGTTCGTGAGTGTGCTTTTCTCATTCTATTTGAGATGTCCTTCCGTGAGGATGAGACAGCAGAGGATATGTATATACTTGCAGAGGAGGTTCAGGAACTGACTGTAACTGACGCTGTAAAGGCTATGGTTGAGGGTGTGCTTTTACATAAGGATACACTTGATGAGATCATCGCAAATTACAGCACAAAGCGTAGCATCTCACGTATGCCGAGACTCAATCTTACAATTCTGAGACTTGCGCTTTTTGAGATCCTCTATGATGATACAATGCCGGATAATGCGGCTATTTCCGAGGCGATCAATCTTGCAGGAGCATACACCTATCAGGAGGATACAGCTTTCATAAACGGCGTACTTGGTGCATACGTTCGTGAAAACAGACCGGCTGCAGAGGCAGAGGAAGAAAATGCCTGAATATCTGGGACTGGATACCAGTAACTATACAACATCCTGCGCAGTCTTTGTCAGTGAAACTGGAATCGTGCGTCAGCAAAAGCAGCTTCTGCCGGTAAAGCCCGGTGAGGCAGGTCTCAGACAGAGCGACGCTGTATTTCATCATACAAAGCAGCTGCCTGTCCTCATGGAAAGACTCCTGCCTGAAAGATTGGGAGAGCTTTCAGCGATAGGCGTATCCGTGCGCCCACGCAATGTTGACGGCTCTTATATGCCCTGCTTTCTGTGTGGTGAAACTCTTGCAAGAAGCATCGGTGCAGTTACAGGCGCAAGGGTCTATGAGACTTCACACCAGACAGGTCATATTCTTGCGGCGCTCTACTCTGCTGATAAACTCAGTCTGCTTGAAAAGCCCTTCATTGCTTTCCATGTAAGCGGAGGAACTACAGACTGTCTGCTGTGCGAGCCGGATAAGGAGCGTCTTATCAGAATAACAGAGCTTGGCACATCCCTTGACCTTAAAGCAGGACAGGCTGTTGACAGAACAGGTCTTATGATGGGGCTTCAGTTTCCATGCGGTAAGGCACTGGAGGAGCTTGCAGCAAAAAGCGACAGAAAGTGGAAGATAAAGCCCGTTATAAAGGACGGCAGCTGTTGTCTTTCGGGACTCCAGAATCAGTGCGGGAAGCTTCTCAGTGACGGTGAATCCCACAGCGATGTTGCCCTGTACTGTCTGAGAGCCATTGAGGCGGCTGTTTCTGCTATGACAGAATCGGCTTTACATAAAACGGGAGATATTCCTGTTATATATGCAGGAGGCGTAATGTCCAATAAGCTTATACGCCCTGTGCTTGAAAAAAGGTTCGGCGCATATTTTGCAGAGCCTCAGTTTTCCTGTGATAATGCGGCAGGAACTGCTGTGTATGCAGCAATAATGGATGGGGGAATGCAGTATGGCAATACTTACAATATCACAGCTTAACCGCTATGTTGCGTTCAGACTTAAAGAGGACAAGGCGATACAGAGCATACTTGTCCGTGGTGAGATATCAAATTTCACCTGCCACACTCGTTCAGGACATTGCTATTTTACTCTGAAGGATGAGGAATGTGCTGTAAAGGCGGTAATGTTCCGTTCCTACGCCCAGCAGATACGTTTCCGCCCTAAGGACGGTATGCACATAATAGCAGCAGCATCAGCGAATCTCTTCGAGCGAGACGGAAGCTTTCAGCTGTATGTTACAGATATGCAGGAGGACGGCATAGGTCAGCAGCAGCTTGCGCTCCAGAAGCTAAAGGAAAAGCTTACTGCAATGGGTGTATTTGATCCGGCAGCTAAAAGAAGTCTGCCTGCGTATCCGAAGAAAATCGGTGTTGTGACTTCTGCAACAGGCGCAGCAGTTCACGATGTAATGGAGGTGATCGGCAGGCGTTATCCTATCGGCACACTTGAAATATTTCCGGCACAGGTTCAGGGCGAGGCAGCTCCTGCCTCTATAGCAAGGGCAATCGTGAAGGCTGAAGCAGCCGGATGCGACGTGCTTATCGTGGGACGTGGCGGTGGTTCGGCTGAGGATCTCAGCGCATTCAATACAGAGCAGGTTGTTATGGCGGTGTATAACTGTTCAGTTCCTGTGATATCAGCGGTAGGTCATGAGACGGACGTAACTCTCACCGACGCAGCAGCAGATCTCCGTGCT
>JAZNOB010000091.1:0-5105 GCA_045580565.1 Ruminococcus sp. | reverse complement strand
GTCTCAGGTCAAGTGCAACCTGATCGTTTCTTGAACGTGATGTGTGAAGTCTCTTGCCCACATCGCCGTATCTCTTTGTAAGCTCTGCCTCAACGAACATGTGGATATCCTCAGCAGCAGGATCAAATTCCAGCTTGCCGCTTTCGATATCCTCCAGTATTTCGCCAAGTCCCTTTATAATAGTAGCACTGTCCTCCTCTGTGATAATGCCGCACTTGCCGAGCATTGTAGCATGTGCAATGCTGCCCTGAATGTCGTGCTTATACATTCTTGCGTCAAATGCGATCGAGGAGTTGAATGCGTTTACGGTTTCATCTATTTCCTTGGAAAATCTTCCTGCCCAAAGTGCCATGAAATATCAATCCTTTCCCATAATCGAAAAAAGGCGGCTCGGAGCCGCCTTCTTCTGTTTTAATTAGTGCGATTAGTTGCCGCGGTTCTGGTCAAGCTTTGCCTTAACCCAGATCGGCAGACCGAACAGGTTGATAAAGCCTTCAGCGTCCTTCTGGTTGTAAACCTCTTCTGCATCGAAGGTTGCAACCTCTTCATCGTACAGAGTATACGGAGAAGTAACGCCTGCGTTGATGATATTGCCCTTGTACAGCTTCAGCTTAACATCACCGGTAACTGTCTTCTGAGTCTCGTTAACGAATGCTGTGAGAGCTTCTCTCAGAGGAGTGTACCACTGACCATTGTATACGATATCAGCAAACTTAATGCCGATGTACTGCTTCATTCTTGCAGTTTCCTTATCCAGAGTGATTGTCTCCAGAACATCGTGAGCGTGATACAGGATAGTACCGCCGGGAGTTTCGTAAACGCCTCTGGACTTCATACCTACCAGACGGTTTTCTACGAGGTCAGCCAGACCGATACCGTTCTCGCCGCCCAGCTTGTTGAGAGCCTCGATCATTTCAACCGGACCAAGCTCCTCGCCGTTCAGTGCTGTAGGAATACCCTTTTCAAAGTGCAGTGTAATATATGTGGGCTTGTCAGGAGCCTGCATGGGAGATACGCCCATTTCAAGGAAGCCTTCCTTTTCGTATGTAGGCTCATTTGCCGGATCCTCAAGATCCAGACCCTCATGTGACAGGTGCCACAGGTTCTTATCCTTAGAATAGTTTGTCTCACGGCTGATCTTCAGCGGAATGTCATGAGCCTCAGCGTAATCGATCTCCTCGTCACGGCTCTTGATGTCCCATTCTCTCCACGGAGCGATGATCTTCATATCCGGAGCATAAGCCTTGATAGCCAGCTCGAAACGAACCTGATCGTTGCCCTTGCCTGTTGCGCCGTGGCAGATAGCGTCAGCCTCTTCCTCAATTGCGATCTCAGCCAGTCTCTTGCCGATGATCGGACGAGCGAATGATGTACCCAGCAGGTAACGGTTCTCGTAAACTGCGCCAGCCTGTACTGTCGGGTATACGTAATCCTCGATGAATTCCTTCTTCAGGTCGAGAATGATAAGCTTGGATGCGCCTGTCTTGATAGCCTTTTCTTCCAGACCGTCAAGCTCTGTGCCCTGACCTACGTCAGCAGAAACAGCGATAACCTCACAGTTGTTGTAGTTTTCCTTCAGCCACGGAATAATGATAGATGTATCCAGACCGCCGGAGTATGCCAGAATAACCTTTTTGATTTCCTTTGCCATGATAATCTCTCCTTGTATCACATTATAGTATGCCGCTTTTCGCAGCTATTTTTTACTCTGTATCCTATTATACACCCTTTTTCGGAAATGTCAAGGGTTTTGCATAAATATACGCAAAATATTTTCATTTTCCGTTCGAATATGCAATTTATGCAGTAAATTTGCATAAAACACCCTGTTTTTCTGTATAAAGCCTGTATTTATGCAAAAGAACATACCAGCAGCGCAGAACTTTCAGCAAATTTCTCAGGATACAGCGTGGTATAATACTGTTACCAAAACAAAAGACCGTCTCTCTTGCGAAAGGCAGCCTTATGTATATTATTCATTTTCATATACAGCAATTATCTCGCCGATATACTGCTTGTGCAGAGGATCTGAACCGTACCACTTGTCAAAAGTCTCCGGCGTCACAAAAGCCTCCTGCTTCATCATCTCAGCATAACGCTTTCTGCATATTATCACACGGCTCGCCTCAGCAAATACAGGTACTCCGTCAATGGCGGCAGGTGTAAGTCCTGTTTCCTTTGCCTTGTCATAATCTCTGCCGGACTTTGTTCCGCAGAACTGAAGTGCGCTTCTGTATTTCTCGTCAAAGAAGCAGATGCTGTAAACATCGCTCTCCTCGATAAATGAAAACGTATGACGGTTCGTGCGGACTGCGCATATGAATGACGGCGCACCCCACATCACTCCCATAAAGCCCCATGAGGCTGTCATGGTGTTCCACTTTTCCTCGGTTCCTGCTGTTATCAGAAACCAGTCCTTGCCTATCTGCTTAAAGGGATTTCCTCCCAGCGATTCAATGTCCTTCTTTACAAAGCTCATAGCCATAGCTCCTTTCATCTGCGGTTTTTTATATTATACCACAGATTTATTCCATCTGCAAGGCTTTTATGCGTGGCGCTTCACGCTCGCTCTGTACTGGAGACGAAGCTTGTCTGTAATAAGTGCAATGAACTCAGAATTTGTAGGCTTACCCTTACAGGTATTGACTGTATACCCGAAAAAGGCATTGAGGGTATCCAGATTACCTCTGTCCCATGCGATCTCGATAGCATGACGAATGGCTCTTTCCACTCTTGAGGATGTTGTGTCAAATTCCTTTGCCACTGTAGGATAGAGTCGCTTCGTTATGCTGTCCAGAAGCTCATGATCATCTATAGACAGGAGTATCGCCTTGCGGAGATAGTGATATCCCTTGATATGCGCCGGTACGCCAAGCTGATGTATCATATCCGTTACCACGACCTCAAGGTCATGGGATTCTTTGTGTTCTGTCGCTGGATCTCCGCCCAGCAGCTTCTGTGCACGTTTCAGCATCATATCATTGTCAAATGGTCTCTGCACAAAATATGTAGCACCTGCCTCAACTACCTGTCGCTCCAGAAATGCGTTGTCATAAGCCGAGGTTATGATAAAATGAGGCATCTTACCGCCCATTGCTCTCAGCTTGCTCATTACCTCGACTGCGTCATAGTGCATCATAACAGCATCCATTATAACAATTTCCGGCTGATCATTCTTTATGGAATCCAGTACCACCTTTCCGTCCTTTTTACGTGTAACTGTATAGATACCATTAGAACGGAAGCAATTAGCACAAGCTATTCCATATTCCACACTGTCATCGCCGATTAAAACCTTAACCTTATGATTCATATATCCTCCTCCTCACCTGCATTCATATTTTAACATATGGTGACAAAACTCACAAGGACGTGCTTTGTCGTAAGCTGTCACGTGAGATGCTTAAATCCCACAAGTCTATACAATACTCGGTGCTTCAGCATTTTCCGCCTGCTTTCGGCGTTTTCTCTTCTCCACCTCATCCATGGAGAAAAACTGCATGAGTGAAAGTGCAATGAGAAGCACTGTCACTATCACTGTTGGCAGAATAGCCTGCTGATACACCGCACTTGCCGGCATATTGCGTATGTCGCTGAAGAACCCGGCTTCATCGGCGTAATTTGCAATAAGCTGCATTATGACTATAGCTGTCACTGTACCTGCTGATGAAATCAGAACTGCAATACGGCTGCATCTGCACAGACACAGCACAGTTCCTGCCGCAAGCATAACTGCGCCTGCTATAAGTATATACCCGTAATCTGCAAAGTATAGAGGCCAGTTTTCCCCAGCCTTTGCGCTCGCTATGATCCCCAGGGCAGCTGCGATATCTGAAAACACAAAGATCACCGTTGCAAGAACAAGAGCTATACGCAGAACGATCCTCACTGTTCTGAGCTTTTCGTCACGTGCACGAAGCTTTGCCAAACTTGCTTCGAGAGCCTGTTCACGGCGTGATTTTTTTCCTCCGGCAATTTCATTTCTTCCAGTTATATCCTTTGACGTGTCCTTTTTCATCAGAAATATTCCTTTCGTACAATTCAGGAAATCAGGCTTCCTGCTTTTTTCGCTCATAAAAAACCGCCTGAGGTTCATATTATGTGTACACCGACAAAAATCACGGAACAGAAAGAAGGTCAGCTATGTATAAACATCTCAGACGTGCTGCCGCAGCTTCCGCAGCTGCACTACTTTCACTTTACGGAGCTGCCGGCTACTACGCATGGAAGCTTCCGGACAGCTTCTATATCGGAAAAAACAGCACCCTATCTATGAGCACGGCACTGCCTGTTACAGCGTCGGAAGCACGGAGCGACGCTCTTGCCGCAATATCCTCCGACTCCTCCGGCACAGGCACATCCTCTCTCAGGCTTTTCGGCATAATTCCCATAAAAAATGCTGAGGTTCAGGAAATAGAAACTCCCATGCTTGTTCCCGGAGGACAGCCCTTCGGCATCAAGCTTCAGATGGACGGAGTTATGATAATAAACACAGACGAAACGCAAACCGCCAGCGGTACAGAATCTCCGGCAGAGGAAGCCGGTCTCCGTGCAGGGGACATTATCCACTGCGCCGACGGAATATCTATAGCGTCCAGCGATGACCTTCGCCATGCCATTGAAGGCTCAGAGGGACAGACAATTGATATAGAATTCACACGGAATGACAAAGCGATGGCAACAGAACTTACGCCCGTTTACTCATCCTCTGAGGGCTGCTATACAGCCGGCGTATGGGTTCGTGACAGTCTTGCAGGAATAGGCACTCTTACCTTTTACGAGCCTGAAACGCTGACATTTGGCGGTCTGGGACATCCCATATGCGATGGCGATACCGGTGTGTGCATCCCTATCGGTCAGGGCAACGCCTGTCCTGTAACGGTAAGCGACCTTATTAAGGGCAGCGCAGGAAGTCCGGGGATGCTTGAGGGTACATTCCTTGGGGACGATACTATGGGCAGTCTTGTATTCAACAACCGCTGCGGTGTATTCGGCACACTAAACAGCAAGCCGTCCTCATCGGAGGCTATTCCCATGGCATTCAAGCAGGAGGTCAAACCTGGCAAGGCTGAGATAATCTGCACTGTATCCGGAACTGAGCCTGA
>JAZNOB010000090.1:0-5430 GCA_045580565.1 Ruminococcus sp. | reverse complement strand
CGATCCGACTTTATGGCATACTGAAAAGCATGAGCTTTGCCGTCCGGCTTGTCTGATATGCGAGGATGCTGAAGTACAGCAGAAAATGACAGAGAGCCTTGAAGCCGCCGCTGGAACTCCTGTAGATATCGAAGCCGCTGAACAGCAGGCATCATCTGATGTTGTGGCTGACCGTGAATCAAAGCTTGCTGAGCAGCTGGAGAAGGTGAAAATGCGCAAATCCAAGCTTGTAGATCCGCTGCAGTACGAAATGAGCATACAGTCTCAGGAGCTGTCAGGGTATGTGCCTGCATTCGGCTATGAAACGAAGCCGCCTACTGAATCACAGAGGAAGGCTCTTGAAAAGAGCGGCATAAATCCCGACGCAGTAGAGACTGCCGGAAAGGCTGAGCAGATACTCAAGACTTTAGCGCACCGACAGCTCGACGGACTTGCTACTCCCAAACAGATACGCTGTCTGGAACGCTATGGTTTCCAGCACGTTGGAAACTGGCAGTTTGAATCTGCAAAAAATCTCATAGACCGTATAGCGGCTAACGGCTGGCGTGTACCGAGAAGTATAACGCCAAAAGAATACGTGCCGCCTGCAGCAAATCCAAAAAGGGAGATAGATCTGAATGATGTATGGACAACAATATGACAACAGCAATCTTCCGGAGCTGCTGGGCTATATAGATCCATCCAGCTGCACATATCAGGAATGGACCAATGTAGGCATGGCTCTGAAAGACGCTGGATTTGACTGGACTGTCTGGGACTCATGGTCTGCACGTGACGGTGCACGTTATCACAGCGGAGAATGCGAAAAGAAATGGCGATCGTTTAATGGGAATGAGCATCCAGTAACAGCTGGAACTATCGTACACATGGCGATCGAGGGCGGATATACACCACAGAGCAGCGGTGAATATTATCGCCGCAAAGAATCCAGAGCACTTGACTGGAACGACACTATCGGTGATGATTTTGTTGTAACCAGTGCCGAAACTGTACAGGAAATACCTGTGCCGGAACCGGTAAACTGGAATCCTGTGCAGGAGATAACCACATATATCAGCACTCTGTTTGACGCCGGCGACAACGTCGGATATGTTACAGAGTGCTGGGAGACTAAAGAGGGCAAATATCTGCCTACTGCCGGATGCTGCGACCGTACCGCCGGTAAGCTTCTGGAGGAACTTGCCATATGCGAGGGCGATATAGGCGCAGTGTTTGGCGACTACAAAAAGGAATGCGGGGCGTGGATCCGCTTCAACCCACTTGACGGTAAGGGCGTTAAAAATGAGAATGTAACTGAATACAGATATGCACTTGTAGAATCTGATAAACTGTCCGTAGAGCAGCAGAACGGTATACTCCATGAATTACAGCTCCCTATCGCCTGCCTTGTATATTCCGGCAAAAAGTCGCTCCATGCGATCGTCAGAATAGACGCAGGAAGCTACAGCGAATATCGTCAGAGAGTGGACTTTTTGTATAACGTCTGCGATAAGAACGGCCTGAAAGTTGACCGGCAAAACCGGAATCCGTCGAGGCTCTCCAGAATGCCTGGCTTTGAGCGTGGCGGCAGAAAGCAGTTTATTGTCGCCACCAATATCGGCTTTGAAACATGGACGGAGTGGAAAGATTACATTGACAGCGTTACAGACGACCTGCCGGATTTTGAAAGCATGGCTGATGCGTGGGAAAATATGCCCGACCTGTCGCCGCCTCTTATTGAGGGCGTACTCAGGCAGGGACACAAAATGCTTATCGCAGGACCTTCAAAAGCCGGCAAGTCCTATGCGCTGATCGAGATGTCCATAGCCATTGCCGAGGGCAGGAAGTGGCTTGGATGGCAGTGCGCAAAGGGACGTGTGCTTTATGTCAATCTTGAACTTGACAGAGCATCCTGTCTGCACCGTTTCCGTGATGTGTACAGCGCTTTACAGATACCGCCTGTAAGTCTCCGGAGCATAGATATATGGAATCTGAGAGGTGTTACAGAGCCTATGGATAAGCTTGCGCCGAAGCTTATCAGACGTGCGAAACGGCAGAATTACATAGCTGTTATCATCGACCCTATTTACAAAGTCATAACCGGCGATGAGAACAGTGCAGATCAGATGGCGCACTTCTGCAACCAGTTTGACAAGGTATGTACTCAGCTGGGCTGCGCTGTGATTTACTGCCACCATCACAGCAAGGGCAGTCAGGGCGGCAAGCGAGCTATGGACAGAGCTTCCGGCAGCGGTGTATTTGCACGTGACCCTGATGCTCTGATAGATATGACGGAGCTTGACCTGACGGATGATATCTTAAAGCAGGAAAAGGATAAGGCGGCGTGCGCAGAATGTGTGGGGGCACTCAGACAGTGTGCTCCGTCTGTGCTTGCTGATGCTTCTCCTGATGACCTGCTGACACGCAAAGCCGTTTTACAGCTTTGCAAGGATAATTTGTCACGTGAGCAGTACGACCTGTTACAGCGCAATCTGGAGCGTTCTGACGCACGTGCTGTTCAGGTGACTGCATGGCGGCTTGACGGCACTCTGAGAGAGTTCCCGAAGTTTCCTCCGAAGAATCTCTGGTTTCGGTATCCGGTGCACGTGCCGGATACTGTGGGCGTGCTGAAAGACTTACAGCTGGATGCGGAGCTTGCACCGTATCAGAGAGGCAACAAGAAGCGAGGCGAAAAGACAAAAGAAACCTATGCTGCACAGAAAGCTGATAAGAAGGCGGCTTTACTGAATGCTTTTGATGCTTGTAATATAGACGGAACTGTGACAATACAAGATATGAGCGAATACCTCGGTGTAAGCCGTAGAACAGCCGAACGAAGAGTAAAAGAATGCGAAGAATTAACTCTTGAAAATTGTAATATCAAAAGGGTGAAACCGGAGAATTCTACAGCGACAAAATGAGCGACAACAGTGTATATATAAATATATACTTGTCGCTGTCGCAAAATTGACGTCAATGACAACAAGTAACAAGAGTGCGAATGCACGGCACTCTTGTAACACTTGTCGTCTGACATTGACAAAGCCGGAAAGGAAGTGAAAACGAATGACAGAATTTTTCATGTCTATGATACCGCCTACAAGTACACATCAGCAGCAGGGGCATACCGTAGACAAAAATGGTGTGCACAGATTTTACAATCGCAGTAACGGAGAAGCCGAAGCGAAGCTGGCTGCACATCTGATAAAGCACATACCGCCGGAGCCTTACACAGGTGCTATTGAGGTGATAGTCAAGTGGTGCTTCCCGATCAAGGGCAGACACAAGGATGGCGAGCCTTACACCAATAAGCCCGATGCGGACAACCTCTGCAAATCTCTGTACGATATCATGAGCAAGCTCGGATACTGGAAGGATGATAAACAGATAAGCAGCAGCATTACGCAAAAGTTCTGGGCGGAAGTGCCGGGAATATATATCAGGATCGAGGAGGTAAACCCATGAAACGTAAAAGAAGAATATCACGTCTGATGTGTGAGATCAAACGCCTGCGCAAGGAAAACAAGCAGCTCCATGATAAGCATTGGAGCGAGTGCAGGCAGATCGCGCTGTATGATGATGAGGCGAGGAAGGCGAAGGGCGAACCTACGCTGAGAGATTATGTACGTATGTGTGATGCACATTCAAGTTGCGGGGATTGGCCGTTGGATGGTTGGGCGGAGCGCAGGGACGTGGACAGCTGCCAAGAGCTGTTGCTTGAAGAACCGACAGCTGAAGCGTTGATCAGCCAGTGGTGTGCCGAACATCCAGAACAGCCGGAAAGCGTATCAGAACAGCCGGAGAAGCCGAAGAAAACCTACAAGGAGGATTTTCTGGAGAAGTTTCCGGATGCCAGACGATATTATTACGGCGATCCAGCCTCTTGCCGAAAGAATATTTATGGTCACGGAATTTCTTGCTGCCCTGGATATGACGGAAAAGATGGCAGGAATTGCGTTGGCTGTTGGAACGAGGTGATGCTGGATGAGACTGATTGATGCAGATGTTTTAGTGGATAAGTTGCCGCACAATCGAACTTATCTCAATCATAGAGAATGCAGGACTTCTGGGCGCACCTATTCCGCCCGTGCTGAAAAACGCAATCGAAGTCTTACAGAAGAAAACAGAAACAACCGAAATCAAGGAGGATGATGAATAATGAAAATCATACAGAAAATCGCTACAGGCTCTGCTTGCTACAATGCGGGCAGAAAGATTACTCCCAAGGGACTTATGCTCCACAGTGTAGGCTGCAATCAGTCTGATCCGCATATCTTTGCTAAGATCTGGATGACATCTGATGATGTATGCCCGCATGGTGTAATCGGCTCTGGCGGCACTGTTATACAGACTCTGCCGTGGACTCACAGAGGATGGCACGGCGGCGGTAGCTGTAACGATACGCATATCGGTATTGAGCTGTGTGAGCCTAAGACACTTGATTACAGTTCCGGAGGTCGCTTTAAAGACAAAAACCCCAAGGAGACAAAGGCGTTTCTGCAGCGTACATATAAGACTGCTGTGGAGCTGTTTGCGTACCTTTGCAAGGAGTTTAAGCTTGATCCGCTGGCAGACGGCGTTATCATCAGCCACAGCGAGGGCTGGAAGAGAGGCATTGCCTCCAATCATGGAGACGTTGAGCATGTATGGAATAAGTACGGGCTGACTATGGATCAGTTTCGCAAGGACGTTAAGGCAGCTATGCAGGAAGAGTCTATAGCCGAGGATGCACCTGTTGTAACAGCTCCTCGGCAGGATCAGCCTTACCGTGTGCGTAAGTCTTGGGATGATGTAAAGTCCCAGAAGGGCGCATACATGGTGCTTGAGAATGCCAAGGAGAAGCGTGACGAGCTGGGCGGTGAGTACAAGGTGTACGATGCCGAGGGTAATGTTGTATATCCAGCTGAGCCTGCTGAGTCTGAGGAGTATCTGGTGCGTGTAGATATTCCTGATCTCAATCTGGATTTAAGGAAATATCACCGTATTGTCCGCATTGCGGTGCGGAGATGGAGGTGTAAGCAAATGCGACTGATTGATTTTGATGCTGTAAGAGAGGACTTCATGGCCTCTGTATATGCTGCTTGCATTAACGGACCTGATAACCTAAAAGCAAATAGCATTATAGACGCTTTTGACGAACTCCCCGTTGAGATTGAGATGCGCAACAACTGGATACCAGTAACGGAGAGGCTGCCGGAAACAGGAGCAATTGTTTTAGCGACTTTACATGTAGAAAGCTTTGACCCTGTTGAGCTTTTAGAGTGCGCTTATGGCGGAAAGCCATATGCAGCCAGAGCGTTCTGCCAGACATGCACTGTAAAGAGGCGTGACGGAGGTTGGGAACTTGCCGCTTTCCCAAGTAACGTCTCGAAGGAAAGTCTTGTAAAGCTGAAAGAAAATGATCAGATCATAAGCGATAATGGAACTGTCGGCGATGGAAAGCTTTGTTAC
>JAZNOB010000089.1:0-1788 GCA_045580565.1 Ruminococcus sp. | reverse complement strand
ATTCTCTCAGTGTTGAGATAGAGACAAACGGCAGCGTCTGCATAGAATCGTTTCTCGGAAGTGTAAACCGTCCGCTGTTTACTCTTGACTATAAGCTGCCGTCAAGCGGCATGGAAGCTGAAATGTGCTTTGAGGAGAATCTGCCCTATCTTGAAAAGGATGATACTATCAAGTTTGTTGCAGGCAGCGAGGATGACCTCAGACGTGCAGCGGAGCTTATAGAAAAGCATGACCTGTGCAATAGGTGTCATGTTTATCTCAGTCCTGTTTTCGGCAGGATAGAGCCTGCGGATATGGTTGAATTCATGAAGCAGGAGAATATGAACGGCGTGAGATTGCAGTTGCAGCTGCATAAGTTTATTTGGGATCCGGATAAGAAGGGCGTTTAAGTATAAGGAGTGACAAAAATGGCAATAGATCAGGAAAAGATAGCGTTCCACATCCGTGGACTTCTTGAAGCACTGGGCGAAGATCCTGACAGAGAAGGACTTGTGGAAACACCGGAGCGTGTTGCAAGAATGTATGCAGAGGTGTTCGAGGGTATAAACTACACCAACCACGAAATAGCTGATATGTTCGAGAAAACCTTTACCGAAACAAAGGCTAAGGGCAGAAGCTCTGCGGTAACGGTCAAGGATATAAGCGTGTTCAGCTACTGCGAACATCACCTTGCGCTTATGTATGATATGCAGGTGAATGTATCCTATCTGCCCAACGGCAAGGTAATAGGTCTCAGCAAGATCGCACGTATCTGCGACATGGCTGCAAAGAGACTCCAGCTTCAGGAGCGTCTGGGTCAGGATATTGCAGAGATAATGAAGATAGCAACAGGCTCAGAGGATGTAGGCGTTGTCATAACAGCAACTCATAGCTGCATGACTGCAAGAGGTATACGAAATCTTCCTGCACGTACTACTACCACAACATTCTGCGGAGCGTATGAGAATGACCCGTTCCTCCAGAGCCTTGTGATGAATTAAAGGAGAGTTTACATGGAAGCAATGGTATTATTCAGCGGCGGCGTTGACAGTACAACCTGTCTTGCTCAGGCTGTCAAAAAGCATGGTGCGGAGAATGTTCTTGCACTGTCCGTATATTACGGTCAGAAGCATACCAAGGAAATCGAGTGTGCCGAAAAGCTGGTGAAGTATTACGGAGTGAAATGGCAGACCCTTGATCTGTCGAAGATATTTGAAGATTCAAACTGCTCGCTCCTCAAAGGCTCAGATGAGGATATTCCGGAGGGAACATATGCAGAGCAGCTTGAAAATTCAGACGGCGCAACGGTTTCCACTTATGTACCGTTCAGGAACGGTCTGTTTCTTTCATCTGCGGCAAGCATAGCTCTTTCTCATGGGTGCAGCGTTATATATTATGGCCCTCATGCGGATGATGCGGCAGGAAACGCATATCCCGACTGCACACCTGTGTTCAACAATGCAATGAGTACGGCGATATACGAAGGCAGCGGCAGACAGCTGAGAGTTGAAGCACCCTTTGTAGAGATGACGAAGAAGGACATAGTAAGGCTCGGACTTGAGCTTAATGTGCCATATGAAATGACATGGAGCTGTTATGAGGGCGGCGATAAGCCCTGCGGTAAGTGCGGAACGTGCATTGACAGAATTGAAGCGTTTAAGGCGAATGGTGCGGTTGATCCGTTGGGTGAGTAGCGTATTAAAGGGTTTACATGATAGGCTCCCCTTAGTAAGGGGAGCTGTCAGCGAAGCTGACTGAGGGGATTGTACCCAGTGAGTAGAACTGTGAATTATAGTCAGCTTTCCTCCC
>JAZNOB010000088.1:0-15973 GCA_045580565.1 Ruminococcus sp. | reverse complement strand
GACTAAAAAAGAAAGGAACGGCGCTAGCTTGGGCGGCTCGTTTTTCTTTATTACTACAGTAAAGTTCATATATCATCAACTAATTTTCAATAGGCTATTGACAAAGCCGCTTTAGTGTGCTATAATATAGTAAATAGTATTATTGAAACATGGATTTTTAATAAAGGATGAGAGATGATATAATGTGACAAGAAACTACAAACTAATAGGCATACTGCTTGCGGCAGTTGCAATTTTCCTGATAGCATTTGGTGCAGTTTCGCTGAGGGAAAGTATGGGAACGGCTCATCAATATGATACCTGTGTTCACTGTACAGGCGAGTATGACTGTATTGATGTTTTGGCGGATTCTGAAGAAATATGAAAGGCAGCTGGTTTCAGCTGCCTTTTGCTTTATGATATAACCTTATAAAGATCAGATGCAGTTTCCTTGGTCACATACTCAGTAACCTTTTCCACACAGACCTTCAGTGTTTTCTGACCCATATTTATCTCGATCTCATCGCCGACCTTAATATCATAGGATGCACGGGCGATCTTGCCGTTTACCGATATCTTTTCTGCGTCACAGGCTTCATTTGCAACGGTCCTGCGCTTTATAAGGCGTGATACCTTCAGATATTTGTCAAGTCTCATAGCAGCCTCCTTATACCTTATGTTTTATGCTTTTCCATATCTCATCAAGCTCTTCAGTGGTGTAGTCGTCCATTGTTTTTCCCATATCGTGAACCTTCGCCTCAACAGCAGCGAAGCGACGGATAAATTTCTCAGCCGCCACCGTCAGAGCTTCCTCAGAGTTTACGCCAAGCTTTCGTGCAGCGTTTACGCATGAGAAAAGCACATCGCCCATCTCGTCAGCAATCCTGTCAGCGTTACCGGATGCAGCTGCCTCTTCAAGCTCGTGAAGCTCACCGTATACATTTTTTACGGCAGAATCAGCGTCCGGGAAATCCATGCCGGATTTAGCAGCACGCTTGCCGATCTTCTGTGCACGGAGAAGTGCCGGCAGGGATACAGCCACGCTTTCAAGAGTCTCAGTGTATGTGGTCTGTCCCTTTGTCTCCTGTTTGATAGCTTCCCAGTTATTCAGAACCTCGCCTGTATCTGAAACCTTCACCTCGCCGAATACATGAGGATGACGGACGATCATCTTTTTGCAGACCTCATCGCATACATCATCAAGGTTGAATGTGCCGGCTTCACGTTCTATCTGAGTGTGGAAAACAACCTGCAGGAGAACGTCTCCCAGCTCTTCACGGAGAAGTTCAGTATCATTCTTGTCGATAGCCTCAATGGCCTCGTAGACCTCCTCAATGAAATCCATGCGGATTGAAGAATGTGTCTGCTCCATATCCCACGGACATCCGCCAGGCTTTCTGAGTATCTCAACGATATCCACAAGGTCATTTATATCATATCTGTCCTTGAATTTGTAATCTACCATATTGACCTCCTTTAAAACACAGGCAGAGCCGAGGCTCTGCCTTTTAAATCATCGTGCGTCAACAAAACCTACCTTACGGTAAACCTTACTGATAATACGCTGTGAATAAGCGAGTGCCTTCTGAGCGTGAGCAGTATAGCATTCCTTGAGGAACGCCTTATCCGCATAGAGACGCTTGAATTCCTCCTGCATGGGACTCAGGTGGTCAGCAATCGCCTCACCAACAGCAAGCTTGAAATCGCCGTAGCCCTTGCCGTCAAATTCAGCTTCAATAGCAGAGTAGTCCTTTCCAGTGATGCTTGAGTAAATAGTCATCAGGTTATTGATGCCGTCCTTGCCCTCTGCATAGCGCACAACAGTATCGCTGTCAGTAACGGCTCTCTTGCACTTGCGGATAATAGTATCCTTGTCATCAAGGATCAGGATGCAGGCATTTGGGTTTTCGTCAGACTTGGACATCTTCTTTGTGGGATCCTGAAGAGACATAACCTTTGCGCCAACAGGTGAAATATAAGGCTCAGGAACGGTAAAGAATTCGCCGTATTTCTGATTGAAACGCTGTGCAATATTTCTTGCAAGCTCCAGATGCTGCTTCTGGTCAGCGCCTACAGGTACAAGGTCAGCGTTATATGCAAGGATATCCGCAGCCATAAGTACAGGATATGTAAACAGACCTGAGTTGATATCGTCTGCGTGACGAGCACTCTTGTCCTTGAACTGAGTCATGCGTGACAGCTCACCGAACTGTGTATTGCATCCCAGTACCCAGCTGAGTTCAGCATGAGTTTTGACATGGCTCTGAATAAAGAGAATAGACTTGTCAAGGTCAATGCCGCACGCCATGAGCAGAGCATAAGCCTGAAGTGTATTCTGACGGAGCTTAGCCGGCTCCTGACGTACTGTAATAGCGTGCATATCAACAACGCAGTAGATACAGTTGTATTCATCCTGAAGCGGGCCCCAGTTTCTGATAGCACCGATATAGTTGCCGAGTGTAAAAGTGCCTGTAGGCTGGATGCCGCTGAAAATAAGCTTTTTCTTTGCTGTTTCTTCCATAAACAGATTCCTCCTGTGATAGATTACATTATTACTATTATAAAGCCTTGGCAGATGTTTGTCAAGTAAAATCAGGACAATGCGCCGCCCAGACGGTTGTAGACAGTACGTGCGTCAGCAATTCTTCCGCTTGCGGCTTTTGTTGTACAGAGTATGTATTCTCTGCCGTAGATCTCAGCAAAGCTTGTGAGACAGCTTCCGGCAGAATCAGTAGTACCTGTTTTACCGCCGAGAATGCTTCCGCCTGTAACCGCAGCAGTTCCGTATGTACCGATGAGGGACTTGAACATAGTGCTTTTCATATAGTGACCATTTGTGGCAGTATAGCTCTGGGCAGTATCCACCTGTCTGAAAATATCATTCTGAATAGCGTAGCGCATAAGTATAGTCATATCATATGGCGTTGTGTAGTGGTTAGGATCAGGCAGTCCGGTGCAGTTGGCGAAATGCGTACCGGTCATGCCAAGCTCCTGAGCTTTCTGGTTCATAAGCTCCACGAATGCTTCTTCAGTGCCGCACAGCTCATAAGCCGCAGCAAAGCAGCAGTCACAGCCGGATGGCAGGAGCATACCGTAAAGCAGGTCAAGCACTGTGATTTTTGCGCCGGATGCGAAGCCTGAGGTAGACGCACCGCCGTTCCATGCTGCCTGAAGGGCATCATAGGGCATGGTTATAGGCGTATTTACATCCTCAAAGCTTTCGATAGTGAGGATCGCAGTCATGATCTTAGTCATGGATGCAGGATATACTGTAGCATAGCCGTTTTTCTCAGCGATGACCTCGCCGCTCTGAGCATCCAGAAGGAGAGCGTATGTACTGTTGAGTCCGGACATACTTATTGTAACGTCGATACCCTCGTCGATGCCCAGTAAAGTGTTCCAGTCAGGCGAAAGACCTGCGGCAGTCTGGGTGTAGTAGGAAAGTATATATACAGCGTCGTCAAGAGTGATTTTACCGTCCTCATCCGTATCAGCCTGTTCGCAGTAAGCAGCGCCCTCAATTCCTGCGGCAATACCGGCATATGTATCCAGCACGGTTACTGCGTCGTCGAGATTCACATAGCTGTCAATGTTTGCGTCGCCTTTAAGTCCCTCTGCACCAAAAGCGGTCAGCTGACCTGATACAGTACAGGTGAGAAATGCGGCTGAAAGAATAATACTGAGTGTTTTTTTCATATCCGGAATCCCTCCTTAAATATTTATAGGAAAATCCCTCGCTTCAGTTACGAGGGATCTTTGTTTTATGAGTCTTATTCAGCGGAGCCTGCTGCACGGTCCTTCAGCTGAGCAGAGCGCATAGCCTGCATGAGCTGCTGATAGAGCAGATATATAGTCAGAGCTTCCTTGGAGTCCTGCTTGACAGTTGCAGGGTCAATAACACGCTTGTATATGCCCTTCTTAGTGAGGATGTGTACATAGTGAGCACGTCCCATAGGAAGCGGCAGCTTAGTTGCAGGTGCAGCACTGTCAAGGAGACGGGAAGCATTGGCAACCAGTGTACGAGCCGGCTGGATAACGGTCTGGTGGCGGAGCGCAGCACCTGTATACTCTGCGCCGTTGTTGAAGTGGAGATTGCACGCACCGTTTGCATAAACGCTCATTGTGCAGAGGATTACCGGATTCATGGGCATATCAATGACCACGCCGTAAACCTCGCTGCCGGCATACTTACCCAGATTCTTTGCCGGATAGTTCAGTGCCATGTTTCTTGTGGAGAGGTACTTTGCAGTAACCATGTAGTTGTCGTAGGAGCCTTGTCTGTTAATAGCCATTTTTTTAATTTCCTTTCGTTTTAAAATTATTCGCCCAGAACTTCACGGCTCATAGCGCCAAGTATTCTTGTGCCTTCAATAAGCTGCTCATCGGTAGGAGTGGAGAAGTTCATGCGGAATGATGTTGTCTTGTCGGATTCGTTTATAAGGAATGCGTTGCCGGGAACAAGTGCGATCTTGTATTCTTCTACAGCCTTTTTGCAAAATGCGTTCATATCGCAGCCTTCAGGGAGAGTACACCAGATAAAGAGTCCGCCCAGAGGCTTCTGGTATGCGATTCTTTTTGAGAAGGTCTTTTCCATTTCAGAGAGCATGATATCTCTCTTTCTGCGGTAGATGTTTCTCAGACCTTCAAAGTGCTCGTTCATATCTGTAGAGCGCATGAAACGCTCGCATATAGCCTGTGCCCAGATATTTGAGTGCACGTCGGAAACCTGCTTGCATACAGTCATCTTGGAAATAATCTCAGCAGGGCCGCTTACATAGCCCACTCTGAAGCCGGGTGCAAGTATCTTTGAGAATGTACCGGAGTAAACTACACGGTTCTCAGTGTCCATGCTCTTGATTGAAGGAACCTCATCGCCGTCATAGCGGAGGTCGCCGTAAGGGTTGTCCTCAAGGATAATAACATCATACTGACAGGCAAGAGCATAGAGCTTCTGTCTCTTTTCAAGTGACATAACGCCGCCTGTAGGATTCTGGAAATTGGGGATAACATAGATAAGCTTGCAGCTTGGCTGAGTTTTAAGAGCCTCCTCAAGAGCAGCCATATCCATTCCGTCATCCTCAAGAGGAATACCAAAGAGATTTACGCCATAGGATTTAAAAGCGTTGATAGAACCGATAAAGCTTGGAGCTTCGCATATGAGAGTGTCTCCTCGGTTGAGCAGTACCTTGCAGGTAAGTTCATTTGCCTGCTGTGCGCCGGAGGTTACGATAAGCTCATCCCTGCCCTCATAGAAAGCCTTTTCGCCGGCGAGACGCTCCTTGAGGAGTGTTCTGAGAGCAGGATAGCCCTCGGTGATGCTGTACTGCATAGCGAGCACAGGATTTTCACGGAGCAGATCAGCGGATATCTGAGCGACCTTCTCAGTAGGGAAAGCCTCAGGTGCGGGGTTGCCTGCTGCAAATGAAATAACGCCGGGCATACCGGTAAACTTTAAAATCTCACGTATTGCCGACGGCTGAAGTGCGGCAACATTGTCAGAAAATTGAAAATTCATAGTCTGAATGTCCTTTCTGTGTTGTGCTTGGGCGCATCACTGCGCTCATCCATACTATTATAGCACATATTTTCCGATTCAGCAACATAAATTTTAGAAAAATTATCTGAAAATGTTATTTTAAACGCATCATGAACAAAAAGGGGTGATTCCATCTGAAAAAGCAGACCTTTTTTAAGGGCTCACTGATACTAATGGCATCGGCAGCCGCCGCAAAGGTACTGGGAGCACTGTTCAAGATACCTCTAACCAATCAGCTGGGCGGAATAGGTATGGGCTACTTCAGCTGCGCATACGGTCTGTTTCTGCCTATATATGCAATGTCCGTGACAGGGCTTTCAGCTGCTGTTGCAAAGAACACCGCCGAGGAAGCAGCAAGAGGCTGCTTTGCCAATGTACGCCGTATAAGAAGCACCGCACGTGTGCTCTTTACAGCGATGGGAGCAGTTCTGTCCCTGATAATATTCCTTGCGGCTAAACCCTTTGCAATATTTACAGCAGGCGACGAGAGTGCATGGTACTCGGTGCTTATGATAGCACCGGCGGCGCTTCTGGGCTGTATGAGCGCAGTAGAAAGAGGCTATTACGAGGGCTTGCAGAATATGTATCCCACAGCAATATCGCAGGCAGCAGAGGCGGCGGTAAAGGTGATAGCCGGATTATGGCTGTCGGGAATGGTTCTTGCCGAGAGCGAAAGGGTACTGTCACTGTTCCCTGAGGGCACGGATATCCTGTCTGTGTCGGCAGCGGCGGCGGTTCTTGGCGTTACGATATCAACTGGAGCAGGGCTGCTGTATTTTGTCCTGAGGAACGCATTCGGTGACGGTATACGAAGGCAGGAGCTTTGCTGTGAAAAGCCTGAATCACGCCGGCGGCTGGCTAAGAGGCTCATAAAGACTATGCTTCCCATAGCCCTTGGCTCGGTGGCAGCGTCACTGACATCAGTGATCGACCTATGCACAGTCATGCGCTGTCTGAGCTACTCACAGGAGCACAGCACCGGTGCACTTGTTTCACGTTTCGGAGAGCTTGCAGCAGAAGAAACCTTTCCGGCATTTGTGTACGGGGCTTTCACCGGAATGTCGCTGACTGTGTTTAATCTCATTCCGTCAGTTACAAATATGTTCGGCAGAAGCGTTCTGCCATGTGCAGCAAGAGCATGGGCTAAGGGGCGGACAGCGTCGCTGCGTGAGCAGGCTCGTTCGGTGAGTCTTGCAGCAGGTCTCATAGCCATTCCGGCAGGAGCAGGGCTTCTCATCCTTGCAGAGCCTGTCATGCAGGTGCTCTACAGCGGACATACCGAGGAAGCTGCAATAGCCGCTGACGCTCTCTGTGCTCTTGTACCGGGAATGATGTGCCTTTGCATAATTTCTCCGCTGTTCAGCATAATGCAGGGCATGGGCAGGGCGGATATGCCGGTAAAGCTCATGCTTTCAGGTCTTTCAGTGAAGCTTCTGCTGAATCTTCTGCTGATACCGCAGCCCATGTTCGCTGTGACCGGTGCAGGTATTTCCACAAGCATATGTTATGGATTCATGCTCGTGGTATCTGTATACAGCCTGAGAAAGCAGTTAGGTGGCAGTCTGAAGCTTGTGGGAGCAATGATGCCTGTGATATACGGTTCAGTCATGTGCGGAGGTGCAGCCTACCTTGCGCATTCACTTACATCAGAATATGGCGCAGTGTTAAGCCTTGCATCGGCTGTTGTATCGGGTTTTCTCATGTATATTCTCGTCCTGCGCATCATGGGCTGTACGCCCTCAAAGCTTCGTGAGAGCCTTTCGCTGAGGATGTGACAATGGGCTGAGTTCACGTTTTGCTTATGATAAGTTACAGATTTTTCAAAATTTAGTGTTTATACGCATATTGTTCATAAAAATTCAAACAATGCAAAAGCGATTCGTTTTATAATAAAGGATATAGAACACTGCGAAAAATAATTGTGCATTTTGCAGTATGAGGAACGATAATTATAATATTTGAAAGGATGAATAATTATGAAGACAAAAACTAAAAGACAGTGGACGCAGTTTGTTGCTGTTGCAGCGGCTGCAGCTTGTGCAGTATCTGCTACTGTTGCTGGCGTAAATTACTCTTTTGCACCGATTTCAGTTTCAGCGATGGAAGCTGGCACAGAGCTTACAGTAACACCTAAGGAATATACCAATGATGAGGGTGAGACTGGATGCAATTTCGAGGTAAGCCTAGCTGGTCTGACTGAAGCGGATGCAGGTGAGACAATTTACGTTACATTTACTGCTCCTAAGTATGCTGGTCAGAATCTGAACGGCAGCGGCGGATATTGTGATCCCGATAACGCATATGAATGGGTTCAGATGGAGAAGTGGACTGCAACTGCAGACGCAGATGGTGTGTATACTGTTGAATTTGAGACAAATGCGACAATGATTAAGTATGGTACTCTTCAGGTTCAGTCATGGTATCCGAGTGGTCTGGAAGTTGAATCCTGTGTTGCTGTTTTCGGTGAAGCATCTGAGGAAGAAACCACCACCACCACAACAACAACAACATCTTCCGAAGAGAGCGATACAACAACAACTACAACAACTACCACAACAGACACCACAGAATCCTCTGAGGAGACAACAACAACTGTTTCCGCTGAATCCTCTGATTCAAGCGAAGAAACAACAACTACAACAACAACTACTACAACTACTACATCTTCAACAACTTCAACAACTTCAACAACTGCTACATCTTCCGTAACTCTTGAGACAAAGATCGACTTTACTCAGGAGAAGGACGCTGACGGTAATCCGATCGTTAAGATCGATACTATGGGCGCTGACTATGTAACTGTAGTTATGAAGGTTCTGACCAGCGACACTGAAGCAACACTTGCATATCAGGGTACATACGGCGGCGAATGGGATGATGATAAGTATGAAGCTCTGTCCGTAGGTACTGATAAGATTGTTACACATACATACGCTATCAGAGACGACCTGGACGGCAATGCTCTTACAATTGCTGCTTACTGGCCTACATCTGTAACATTCCAGAGCATTACTCTGAAGTTTAATAAAGCTCCTGAAACAACAACAGCATCTACAACAACAACAGTTGCTGGCGACAAGGTTACAACTGAGACTGAGACTATCGGCCTCAAGAATGACGATAACGAGGAGCAGCTCGTAATTAACCTTCAGGGCAAGGTTCTGGCGGTTATCACAGCCGAGGGTGCTAAGGGCGATAAGATGAGCGGTGGCTTCTATGTTGGCAAGGATGACAGCGTAACATGGAATAACGTGATTATCGACGGTTCTGAATCCTACACAATTATGTATGAGAACACAGCTGACGAGGCTTACGGTACATACCAGATCTACTACAACGGCGACAAGACAAAGACAAAGGTAACCTACAAGACATACACAAGATATGATGTATCCATGAATGACGCTGTAAACGGCAGTGACGTTCTGGCTCTGGCTAAGTATCTCACAAATGATACAAAGACTGAGATTCAGGATATTATCGCTGATATCAACGATGATGATACAGTATCTATCGCTGACTCTGTTGCTCTTGTAAAGGTTCTGCTTGCAGGTGCTTAAATTTCATTGAATCAAAGCTGTACACATTCCGGTGTGTACAGCTTTTTTGTGCCCTGTGCTTGACAGAAATGGCAAAACACGCTATAATGTTAAGGTATGTGAAATGTACCGGCATAAGCCGGAATGATAAAGAATAAGGATGGTGCTTTTATGAAGCTCGGTATGGTCGGTCTTCCGAATGTGGGAAAGAGTACGCTGTTTAACGCTCTTACAAATGCAGGCGCAGAATCTGCAAATTATCCATTCTGCACGATTGAAAAGAATATTGGTATCGTATCCGTTCCGGATTCACGTCTTGATAAGCTTGCAGAAATGTACAACCCGGAAAAGTTCACTCCGGCTACTCTGGAATTTGTTGATATCGCAGGTCTTGTAAAGGGTGCGTCTAAGGGCGAAGGTCTTGGAAATAAGTTCCTTGCTGATATCCGTGAGGTTGACGCTATCGTTCATGTTGTACGCTGCTTCGAGGATGTGAATATCATCCATGTTGACGGAAACATCAACCCTGCAAGAGATATCGAAACTATCAACCTTGAGCTTGTATTTGCAGATATCGACGTTGTAACACGCCGTATTGACCGTACAAAGAAGGCACTCAAGGGCGACAAGAAGCTTCAGGGACAGGTCGACTTCCTTGAAAGGCTGAAGGCTCATCTGGAGGAGGGCAAGTCCGCAAGAGGCTTTGACTTCACAGACGAGGAAAGAGCATGGATCAAGGAAACTCCCCTTCTTTCTGCAAAGCCTGTTATATACGCTGCGAATCTCAGCGAGGCTGATTTCACAGGCGGTATTGAAGCTAATGAGCACTACAAGACAGTATGCGCTATTGCAGAGGAGGAAAAGTCCGCTGTGCTGCCTATCTGCGCACAGATTGAAGCTGAAATTTCCGATATGGACGCAGAGGACAAGGCTATGTTCCTGTCTGAGCTGAATCTTGAGGAATCCGGTCTTAACAGAATCATCCGCGAGGGCTACAGTTTGCTGGGACTTATTTCCTATCTGACAGCAGGTGCACCTGAGGTAAGAGCATGGACTATTACCAGAGGTACAAAGGCTCCTCAGGCTGCCGGCAAGATCCATACAGACTTTGAAAAGGGTTTTATCCGTGCGGAGGTAGTTTCATTTGATGATCTGATGGAATGCGGAACAATGGCTGCTGCTAAGGAAAAGGGTGTTGTACGCCTTGAAGGTAAGGAATATGTAATGCAGGACGGCGATATCGTTCTGTTCAGATTCAACGTATAATAAGAAAAGGAGGCGTAAAGCCTCCTTTTTTGCATCAGTAGTACCGGAAATCAGATATTTCCGAAAGCATGGCGTGATACGGTGTGATTATGCTTCTGCTCCATATGTCCTTTACAGAAGCTTCCAGTTCATTCACCGGCTCATCGTCAACGGCGGGAAAACGTATGGAAATAACATTGCATCCATTCTGAACGGATTCTATCATAACGCCGTTATATCGTTCAAGGCATCTTGATATTATCAGCTTTTCCATTTCATGCTGAGGAGATTCCTTGTGCAGCGGTACGAAATCGCTGAGCAGTCTCGGAGACTCTGAAGCGTTTCCCACAGGTATGAGTCTGAAGTTTATATCAATATCATCAGCCGCTTTCCTGACGGAAATATTCAGCTGATATGCCTCGCCGTCATGTCTCTGCATGGTGAGCAGTACGCACATCAGGAAAAACTCCAGCCTTTGCGGAGATATCCTGAATGGCATGACCTCGTCTGCGTTGCAAGTGATCCTGGTATTGCCTCTCGGTCCGAATACGCTCTGACAGCAGAATGAGAAATGTCTAATCAGCTCGCTGCAGTCGATCACCTCAGGCTCAGTTTCCTCAGGTTCAAAATACTTCAGAAGCTCCTGTACAGTATACTGGCTTTTGAGAATATTGGCACATCTGCACATGATCATATTTATCTGTTCGTTCAGAGTATCTGTATGGATGCTGTCATCCTCAAAGCTTTCAAAGCACTCGTTAAGCTGCGCAGCTGAAGCAGATATGCTAAGGACGTTCTGGCGTAACATGGCGATGGTATTTTCAATGGTGTTTCTTGAGAATGTCTGTTCAAGGGTACGGATGGCAGAGGGCGTCCTGCATATTGAAACAACATAATGATCCTCAGCGGCAGTAAGATGGTAGTCATATATAATATCGTTTACGGAAAATGAATAGTCGCCGCTGCTTAAAGTAGCATTCTTTTGAAGTCCGAGGATGCCTGCAAGGTCTCCGTATATATTAAAGGGTGCAGGTTTTTCGTTGTGCCAGACAAGGCTGAGATCGGTGTCAAGTATCAGGACGCATGAAGAATCGTTCCCGAAAGCTGCCTTCAAAAAGTCAAGCATATTATCCGTCATAGCTGTGTGCCTCCTTTACTGAATATTCTATGTAATAATTATATAATGTATTTGATGCGAAATAAAGGGAATTAGAGAGAATTTTATCGTAAAAGTGAAAGTTTGTTCAGAATGAACAAATAAAGGGGAACATTTTGCACAAAAAAAGAGAAAAACATAGAACTTATATGCTTCCCATGCTGTTTTTTTATCAAAGTGCTTGAATTTTTTCGGGATTTGGTGTACAATAGAATTATAAAAATTTAGGAGGTAATTCCAATGTCAGTTAAAGTTGCTATTAATGGTTTCGGCCGTATCGGTCGTCTTGCATTCCGTCAGATGTTCGGTGCAGAGGGTTATGAGGTAGTTGCAATCAACGACCTTACAAAGCCTTCCATGCTCGCACACCTGCTGAAGTATGATACAGCACAGGGCGGCTACTGCGGTAAGATGGGTGAGAACCTGCACACTGTAGAGGCTGATGATGAAGCTGGTACAATCACAGTTGACGGCAAGACTCTGAAGATTTATGCAAAGGCTAACGCTGCTGAGCTTCCTTGGGGCGAGATCGGCGTAGACGTAGTTCTGGAGTGCACAGGTTTCTATGTATCCAAGGCTAAGTCTCAGGCTCACATCGATGCAGGCGCTAAGAAGGTTGTTATTTCTGCTCCCGCAGGTAACGATCTGCCTACAATCGTATACAACGTAAACCACGACACTCTGACAGCAGATGACACAATCATCTCTGCTGCATCCTGCACAACAAACTGCCTGGCTCCTATGGCTAAGGCACTGAACGATTATGCTCCGATCCAGAGCGGTATCATGAGCACAATCCACGCTTACACAGGCGATCAGATGATCCTCGACGGTCCTCACAGAAAGGGTGACCTGAGAAGAGCAAGAGCTGGCGCTGCTAACATCGTTCCGAACTCCACTGGTGCTGCTAAGGCTATCGGTCTGGTAATTCCGGAACTGAACGGCAAGCTGATCGGTTCTGCACAGAGAGTACCGGTTCCGACAGGTTCTACAACAATCCTGACAGCTGTTGTTAAGGGCACAGGCGTAACTAAGGAAGGCATCAACGCTGCTATGAAGGCTGCTGCTACAGAGTCCTATGGTTACACTGAAGAGCAGATCGTTTCTTCTGACGTTATCGGCATGAAGTACGGTTCTCTGTTCGATGCTACTCAGACAATGGTAGCTCAGATCGCTGAAGATCTGTATGAAGTACAGGTTGTTTCCTGGTACGACAACGAGAACAGCTACACAAGCCAGATGGTTCGTACAATCAAGTACTTCGCTGAGCTTGCATAAGTTTGTTTTAACTTGAACTAAAAAGAGTCTGTCCTTTGGGGCAGGCTCTTTTTATATTCATGCTTGAATGGAAAGCGTTATAATTTATCACGCAAACCACGTATACTTCGGGGTGTAAATGGTATAATAATTATAATTATAACTGATGCTTAATAATATTAAGTATCAATAAGCTGTATGAATGATATAAACTGAAAAGACCGTTATTCTTTAAATAATAAATTGAATGGGAAAAAATCTATTGACATAAGGGTCGATATGTGATATTATAATTATGGGTCAAAGGAAAGGCTGCGGGGCTTTTAAAGCATTATTGCAGCAGTTCCCGAAACAAAAATTTTTTGCTGAAAATGCAAAGGAGAGATGACAATGGCACAGGTAATGCCCAAGGAATGGGAAGGATTTAACGGCGGTTCATGGACATCTATGATCGATGTACGTGACTTCATTCAGAAGAACTACACACCTTATGAGGGTGACGAAAGCTTCCTCGCAGGTCCGACAGAGTCTACAACAAAGCTGTGGGAGCAGGTTCTGGATCTGTTCCGTCAGGAGAGAGAAAACGGCGGCGTAATCGACATGGATACAAAGATCGTATCTACAGTTGATTCTCACGAGGCTGGCTATCTTAACAAGGAACTGGAAACAATCGTAGGTTTCCAGACAGACAAGCCCCTGAAGCGTTCACTGCAGCCTTTCGGCGGCATTCGTATGGCTGAGGCTGCTTGCAAGTCCTATGGCTACGAGGTTGATCCGGAAATCAGCGAGATTTTCACAAAGTACCGCAAGACACACAACGCAGGCGTATTTGATGTATACACACCCGAAATGCTGTCTGCTCGTCATAACGCAATCATCACAGGTCTGCCGGATGCTTACGGCAGAGGCAGAATCATCGGCGACTACAGAAGAGTAGCACTGTATGGTATCGACAAGCTGATCGAAGACAAGATGGCTCAGAAGGCTTCTGTATACGGCACAATGACAGATGACAAGATCCGTCTCCGTGAGGAAATCGCAGAGCAGATCAGAGCACTGAAGGCTCTGGCAAATATGGCTTCCAAGTACGGCTATGATATTTCCAAGCCGGCTGCAAATGCTAAGGAAGCTATCCAGTGGACATATTTTGGCTATCTGGGCGCAGTTAAGGAACAGAACGGCGCTGCAATGAGCCTTGGCAGAACAGCTACTTTCCTTGACGTATATATCAAGAGAGATATGGACAACGGCGTGCTGACAGAAGAGCAGGCTCAGGAATATATCGACCACTTCATCATGAAGCTGCGTATGGTTAAGTTCGCAAGAACACCTGAGTACAACGCACTATTCTCCGGCGACCCGCAGTGGGTTACAGAGTCTCTGGGCGGTATGGGCGTAGACGGCAGAACACTGGTTACAAAGACCACATTCCGTTACCTCCACACACTGGAAAACCTCGGCGCTGCTCCGGAGCCGAACCTGACAGTTCTCTGGTCCAAGAGACTGCCTGACGCATTCAAGAGATACTGCGCTAAGCTCTCTATCAACACATCTTCCTTCCAGTATGAGAACGATGATATGATGAGAGTAACACACGGCGATGACTATGCTATCGCTTGCTGCGTATCCTCCATGAGAGTTGGTAAGGAAATGCAGTTCTTCGGCGCACGTGCAAACCTTGCAAAGGCTCTGCTGTACGCTATCAACGGCGGTGTTGATGAAAGAATCGACAAGAAGACCGGCAAGCACAATCAGGTTGGCCCGAAGTACAGAGCTGTTGAAGGCGACTACCTCGATTATGATGATGTAATGGATAAGTACATCGACATGATGGAATGGCTGGCTAAGCTCTATGTAGATACACTGAACTGCATCCACTATATGCACGACAAGTATTGCTATGAGGCAATGCAGATGGCTCTCCACGACAGAGATGTAAAGCGTTACTTCGCTACAGGTATTGCTGGTCTGTCTGTAGTTGCTGACTCCCTGTCTGCTATGAAGTATGCAAAGGTTAAGTGCATCCGTGATGAATACGGCGTAGTAGTTGACTTCGAGATCGAAGGCGACTTCCCGAAGTACGGCAACAATGATGACCGTGTTGACGAGATCGCAGTTGACATTCTGAATCGCTTCATGGATATGGTAAGAAGCAACCACTGCTACAGAAACGGTGTTCCGACAACATCCATTCTGACAATCACTTCTAACGTAGTATACGGCAAGAAGACAGGTAACACACCTGATGGCAGAAAGATGGGCGAGCCGCTTGCTCCTGGTGCAAACCCGATGCACGGCAGAGATACTCACGGCGCAGCTGCTTCTATGGCATCTGTTGCTAAGCTGCCTTTCGTAAACGCACAGGATGGTATTTCCAACACATTCACAGTAATTCCGGATGCTCTCGGTAAGGACGCAGGCGTATTCGCAGGCGATATCGATATCGAGTCCATCAGAGAGGCTATGAAGGACTAATTTTTCCCTTGAAAAGAGGTGAGGCGGAAAATGGCTTTTGAACCTGAAGCAAGACAGCAGGAGGACGACATCGTGGATATGATCGAACGCCTTATGGCGAACGGTACAGGACACGTTACAGTGACGCCGGAGGAGCTTGAAAAGGGCGGACTCAAGGTGGACACCTACCGGAGCATGGACTGCTCAAAGGGCAATATGGCTTGCTGCCAGCCCACTGAATTTATGGAAGAATATTGATATGATTTTTTAAGGAGGAACTTATCATGGCAAATGAAAAGCAGATCGACAACCTGGTTGAACTTCTCGATGGTTACGCTGAAAAGGGCGGCCACCACCTGAACGTAAACGTTCTGAACAGAGATACACTTCTGGACGCTCAGCAGCATCCTGAAAAGTATCCGCAGCTGACAATCCGTGTAAGCGGTTACGCTGTAAACTTCATCAAGCTGACAAAGGAACAGCAGGATGACGTTATCTCCAGAACATTCCACGCTGCTCTCTAATTCAGCAAAGGATTTCGTTCATTGAAGAATGTTTGATTGATGCGGGCGTGCTTTCGGGTGCGCCCGTATTTGTTTAGTTCTATTAAGGTTTGAGGCGGTTTCAATCCCCTCAGTCAGCTTACGCTGACAGCTCCCCTTACTAAGGGGAGCCTTAGTAGGTGTGCTTCGCACATTTATTTTCGGAGGTAAAATATGGAAGGATTTGTTCACTCAACAGAAAGCTTCGGCACAGTAGACGGGCCGGGCATACGATTTGTAGTATTTTTGCAGGGATGCCCCATGC
>JAZNOB010000087.1:0-4944 GCA_045580565.1 Ruminococcus sp. | reverse complement strand
CTGAAATAGAAAATCATAGGCTTTTCACGCTCCTCCCGTAGTGCAGGGAGAAGTGTATTACGTTCGAAACGCTTAGGTCTATCCGAATGCATAGTCTTACTGATATCGCAGCATTGGAACATATCCCCCTCGTAATCCGTACTGTTCCATGCCTTGTCAAGACAGAGGTACAGTCCGTCAGCACCATGCAGAAGATAGAAGAATTCTTTCAGCACGGCTGTATACTCCGCAAGAGTACGGCACAGCGTAAGTCGGCTTGTGAATTGTGCGACAGAGCTCATCACAGTATGGTGCTGTCCGATACGGGCGGTGCGGATTTCCTCATTGAGCTGTGCGCTGTTTACGCCGCAGCTGCAGGTATTGCCGCAGATCAGTCTTTCTTCCTCTTCAGGCAGACTGCAGTCGGAGGAAAGCAGAAATCCGACAGCTTTTGCTCCCATCTGCCTCCTGTCACGGCGATAAGTTGTCAGAATGGGATGGTGATAGATTCTTCCGTCTGTATGGTCATAACCAGTTACAGCTATCCTATCGGGAATCGGCACGCCTGCTGCAGTCAGGGCGTCACACAGGCCATACGCCATATAATCATTGGTGCAGATGACAGCCTGAGGCATGGGCAGCTCACCGCTGAGATAACGCTGCGCAAGGCTCTCGCCCGAATCATTCCAGAAATTTCCATAATACACATGACTCTCGTCAAATGGGAGCCCGTGCTTTTCAAAGGCTTTTCTGCAGCCTGAAACTCTCGCATGGGATACGGACATATCCTCAAAGCCTGTCAGAATATCTATCTTAGTCAAGCCATGAACCACAATAAGATGCTCAGCGATTTGTTCCATATCTGTTTCGTCATCGGAGGTAATACTCTGAAACCCTTGTACTTCTCCGCCGATGATTACAGCAGGAATTCCGGCTGCTCTGATTCTGTCAAACACATCATCCAGCATTGACAAGTCCATGAAGGCTTCGGCTGTGATGATAACACCGTTGAATTGTTCGGGCTGAAAGAAATCATATATATGGTTTTCGAAATTCAGAAGTTCATCAGATACCCAATGATTATATATATTTGAAAACACCGCAACATCGGCATTCATAGAAAATGCAGCTTCTGCAATTGCGCCGAGAATCGCTTTCTGTTCGCTGTCATCCGCCCTTGCCGTGATGACGGCGATTCTTTTTCGTGGCATAATTTCTCCCCCCTTACTCTCTCTTATTATACCGAATTTCATCTTTGACGTCAACTGAAAAAGTGCACTTTATGAGGATAAGGTGGACAAAACGTATATATGCTGTTGACTTGACGTTCTTCGGCTTGTATAATGAAAGCAACAAATCAATCTGAGGTGAACGGATATGTCAGGAATCAGACCCAACACAAAGCCATTCAAGCTTGAAACGTGTGCAAACCCAATCTCTCCGAATGTATTCTGTGCCGACCCTACAGGTGTAGAGTACGAAGGCAGGCTATATATCTTTGGTACGAATGACCACCAGCAATATGACGCAGTAGGTGATAACGGCAGAAACAGTTATGAGCATATCAGGTCATTTGTGATATTTTCCACAGAGGATATGGTCAACTGGGAATATCACGGCATCATAGACACCGCAAAAATTGCACCGTGGATTATTAATTCATGGGCACCGTCAATTGTTTCACGAGTGGAGGAGGACGGTAAGACGCATTTCTACCTGTATTTTTCCAACAACGGCTGCGGCGTCGGTGTGCTGACTGCAACGCATCCTCTCGGTCCGTGGAGCGATCCTCTGGGCAAGCCGCTGGTATATCAGAATATGGAGGGGCTTGAAAACTGTCCCTCACCCTTTGACCCGGGCGTGTGTATCGATGATAACGGTACGGGCTGGCTTTCCTTCGGCGGAGGAACAGATGCAAGAGGTTCAGAAATCTACACAAAAGTCCCGAAGATCGTAAGACTTGGCAAGGATATGCTTTCCTTTGACAGCGAATTTGTGTCTATCAATGCGCCTTACTTCTTTGAAGCAAGTGAGCTGAACGTGATCGGCGGCAGATTTTTCTATTCCTACAGCACCGACTGGCAGTCGAGAGAGCTGTGGAATCGTAATGATATTCCTGCACCGCCCATTTGCAGCATGGGATATATGACAACCGTAACTCCCCTTGACAGCGAAAGCTGGGAATTCCGCGGAGGCTTCTTCCTCAATGCAGGTGAATCAGGTATGGAGTGGTGCAATAACCATACGCACATTATGGAATATCACGGCAAAAAGTACATTCTCCACCACACCATGCACATTCAGGAGCGTATGACGACAAAGGGAGGATTCCGTTGTATGTGTGTGGATTATCTCCCATATAGTGAAGAGGGTTTTCCTCTTGCAAAGGCAACAAGAGAAGGTGTAGAGCAGATCAGCTCTCTTTCTCCATACCGTGTGCACAGCGGTGCGGAGATGTTTACCTGTGCGGATATATGGTATGAGGAATGTGAGCAGGGGGAAATGGCTGTGAAGGCTCTTGCCTCAGGTGCGTGGACTTATATCAGGGGTGTGGATTTCACAAGCGGTACAGAACGCATCCGCATTACTGCAAAGGGCAAGGGGAAGATAGAACTGCGGCTGGATGAAAGAGATTCTGAACCGATCGCATGTATTGAAATCTCATCCGATGACTTGACAGAAATTTCCGCAGAACTGACTGAGAAAATTACAGGCATTCACAATCTGTACTTTGTATTCTCAGAAGATAACATCTGCCTGAAATCATGGCAGGCAGAATGAAGGGAGAAAGCAAAATGAAATGCATGGCAAGAAAACTGACATCCGTTCTTTGTACGGCGGCAATGCTGCTGACTTCGGGCTGTGGCGGCGATAAAAAGGAAAAGACCGTCATTGACAGTCTGAGCAACGGCATTACCATTGACGAAGCAAGCTCAAATGTATATAAAACAGAGCGCAATGCAAACCCTATATCCCCCAGTATTTTCTGCGCGGACCCTACTGCGGTGGAGTATGAGGGCAGACTGTATGTCTACGGAACCAACGATACCCAGCAGGCAGAGGAGGACACAACTAACGACTACGATCAGATTAAGTCACTTGTGGTGTTCTCTACGGATGATATGGTGAACTGGGTGTATCACGGCAGAATTGAAACAGGTGAAATTGCACCGTGGATTATTAATTCATGGGCACCGTCCATTGTTTCCCGTAAGGAAAAGGACGGCAAGACGCATTTCTATCTGTATTTTTCCAATAACGGCAATGGTGTCGGTGTTATTACTGCCACAAATCCTTTAGGACCTTGGAGTGATCCTCTCGGCAAACCGCTGGTATATCAGAATATGGAGGGACTTGAAAACTGTCCCGCACCATTTGACCCCGGTGTGTGCATTGACGAAAACGGAACGGGCTGGCTTTCCTTCGGCGGAGGTGTGAATGCATCAGGAAACAAGGTTCATACAAAAGTCCCGAAGGTTGTAAAGCTTGGCGAGGATATGCTATCCTTTGACAGCGAATTTGTTTCAATCGATGCGCCGCATTTCTTCGAGGCAAGTGAGCTCAATTACATCGACGGAACATATTACTATACCTACAGCACCGACTGGCAGCAGCGTGGTCCCGGCTGGGATTATGACGGAATATCAGAACCGCCTACCTGCAGCATGGCATACCTTACCACTAAAACTCCCCTCGACAGCGAAAGCTGGGAGTACAGAGGTGCATATTTCTACAACTCCGGTCAGAATGCAGACGGCGAATCGGGTCTGCGCTGGGGCAACAATCATACTCATTTCTGCGAGTATCAGGGGACAAATTATATCCTCCACCATACGCTTCTTCTCGAGGAGCTTATGGGCGGCACGGCAGGCTTCCGCAGTCTTATGGTGGACTATCTGCCCATGAACAGCGAAACAGGAGAAATTCCCATTACTGCCGCATCAAGAAATGGTGTTGCACAGATTAAGCTGCTTGACCCCTACAGCGAAAACAGCGGTGCAGTCATGTTTACCTCTGCGGATATCGGCTATACAGATGCTGTAAACCCTGCAGCAAAGAGCAATGCTGACGGTGCGTGGGTTTATGTGAAGGGTGCGGATTTTGGCTACGGTGCATCGGAATTCATGGCACAGGTCAAAGGAAAGGGCAGAATTGAAGTACGTCTTGATGACCTTTCAAACAAAGCGGCAGCATATATCGAATTTGACTGCGATGAATATACGTGGGTGCGTTCCTCTGAGTTTGCACAGTTTGACGGCAGAAATCACAATATTTACCTTGTATTTTCATCAGCGGACATAGAGCTGAATGCATGGCAGTTTACCAAGGACGAAGAAGAACTCAGATCCGAAGAACCTATGGATTCCGCTGAATCGGCTTATGAAACATTAGTTATCTCGGGACAGGCTGAGAATCCCGGTCCCAGCCACTCTGCTGTACTTGAAATGACAGCGGACGGCGAATATTCTGTGAAATCCTCGTCCTTCGACAAGGAGAGCGATGTACTTAATCTCGGCTTCATAAATACGGATACCGAAGCGACGTATATGGTATATGTAAAATCGCTCAGTCTTGAAACCGAAAACGGTATGGTTGAAATTCCTGTAGAAAAGGAGCTTGACCCCACAAGCGGCGGCAATAATGCGCTTGCAAACGGCTGGGGCGGTGCAGAAATCGGCTCTGTTATTTACGGTACAGCAGAAAACGGAATCGTTGCGGCAGAAACCGATATAGACTGGATCGGCTACAGAATGGCATTGATGGTTGACGGTGCGGAGGTTCCTTATACTTCAATTACCTACAATATTTCGGTCAGCGATCTCGTGCTTGATGAAAATCATTAAAAGGTAGCTGCTTTTAAAACCTCAGCTTATTTTGAAAATCTGCAAAATAAAATAAGGACGAAATTATACCATTTCACAAAAGAAAATCCCCCATACCTGACACGACCGGTTCAGATATGGG
>JAZNOB010000086.1:0-9356 GCA_045580565.1 Ruminococcus sp. | reverse complement strand
GGCGAGGATGTTCTCATAGATTTCTCACCAAGCTTTGAGTTTGCAGCAGGTGATACGATTACCGTTATCGGACGTAAGGAGAATATCCAGAGATTTGAAAATGTACTCTGATTGATACAAGCAAAAAAAGCGGCTTCATTGCGAAGCCGCTTCAGTCTGTCGAAAAACCTATTTAGCCTCCCTTGTGAAAGGGAGGGGGACCACGGCGAAGCCGTGGTGGAGGGATTGCAAGCGCAGAAAAACTGCGATTTAGCGTGTATTTCCAATCTCTCAGTCACGCCTTCGGCGTGCCAGCTCCCTTTCTCAAAGGGAGCCTTATGCGGAAATTCGACTTTTTCTACAAGCTGCCGCCGTCTCATTCCTGAGACGGCGTTTCTGTTTTTATTCAGTTTCATCCTCAGCCCTGACAAGCTCATCAATAGCCTTATCAATATCAGCCGATTCGCTGCTTTCAATTACATCGCTGACGTTCTTAGCGGATTCTCTCTTGTGGAGACGCTCGTTTATCTTGTCCATAAAGCTTCCGAAGCCGCTTTGTACCGTGCCCTTCACCTTTGTCACGATCTCCGAGGTTTTTTCATTTACCTTGGGAAACATAGGCGGACGGTTGTCTGTTTCTATCTCCTCTTCAGCCGCTGCTGCCGCTGTCTTTTCACGGAGCAGGGTGTAGATAAGTGACATAAGCGGTACGCCAACTACCATTCCCGCAACTCCGAACAAGCCGCCGCCTACAGTTACTGCAAAGAGTATCCATATTGCCGGCAGACCAACAGAATTTCCAACGACTCTCGGATAAATGAGGTTTGAGTCGATCTGCTGGAGTATTACTACGAATACTACGAACCATACGGAACGCCATGGGTCTATCATAAGATATATCACTGCGCCCGGAACAGTACCGATAATAGGGCCGATGATGGGAATGATATTTGTAACGCCCACGATAACGCTGATCATTATAGCATAGGGGAAGTCAAGTATAGTCATTCCGATAAAGCACAGCAGACCTAATATAAGAGCCTCCATCAGCTGACCGGATACAAAGTTTGAAAATGTGCCGAAAGTCAGGTTGCTTATATGGGAGATTTTCTGGTATGATACAGGCGAGAAGAAGGTCTTGACGATGCGCTTTATCTGACGCTTCAGTCTCTTTCTTCCCACAAGCATATATACGGAAAATGCTATGCCGAATACGATATCCGTGAGCACGCCGGCAATTCCGCTTGCCCACTGACCCACAGTCTCCATAAGGTCAGGCATATAGTCCGGTATCATGGAAACCATGTTCGTCAGCTGCCCCAGTATCTCGTCAGCGTTAAGGCTCAGCTGCTCTACGATATTCACGCCGCTTCCGTCGCTGAACATTGAGATGATATTATCAAGCCAGCTCTGGATATTCGCCACATATCCGGAGAACTTTGTGGCAAATTCTTCTATACTCTCAATAAATGACGGAACTACTATCCATATGAGTCCTGTCACTATACCGAAAAATGCCACATAGGAAATAAGCACCGCCACGCCGTTGCACGGGAACTTCCTGCCCTTGGTCGCCTTTTCAAGAAGCTGAGTGAGCTTCACAGTAGGGCCGTACAGGATAAAGGTCAGGACTATACCTATGAAAATCGGTCTGAGTATCCCTAAAAGACTGCCTATCCAGCCTATGATGTTTTCCACACGCATCAGCACAAACGCAAGTATTATAAGCACCGCACCGCTGAATATCAGGGTCGTTGCCAGCGTCTTGTTGATGTTGTTGCCTCGTTTTGCCATTTATATATCCTTTCTCAGCCAAGAAGCTTCTTAGCCGCATCCACAGCCTGCTTTGCATCCTTTGCATAGAAGTCTGCGTTTATCTGCTCTGCATATTCCGGAGTAAGCACAGCGCCGCCTACCATAGTTTTGCATTCAGGATACTTCTCATTCAGCAGAGCGATAGTCTCCCTCATAGCCTCAAGGGTAGTTGTCATAAGTGCAGACAGACCTACGATATCCGCTTTGTGCTCAATAGCGGCATTTACGACAGTCTCCGGCGGAACGTCCTTGCCGAGGTCGATTACTGTAAAGCCGTAATTTTCCAGCAGCACCTTAACAATATTCTTGCCAATATCATGAACGTCGCCCTTTACTGTAGCAATGACTATAGTCCCCTTTGTCTCCGGAGCGTCCTGATTTTGTGTGAGTCTTTCCTTGACAACAGCGAATGCGGACTGTGCGGCACCGGCTGTCAGGATAAGCTGAGGCAGGAATATTCTGCCCTGTTCAAATAGCGTGCCAGCCTTGTCAAGAGCAGGGATGAGCATATTGTTTATAACATCCATAGGAGCGTGTTCTTCAAGGAGAGCCGCTGTAATTTCAGCACTTTCCTCGGAAAGCCCATGCTCTAAAGCGTATCCGATATCAGGAGTCTTGTTTTCAGCAGCAGTTACAGCCTTTGGTGCAGTCTTGCCGCTGCCGTACCATTCAATATATGAAGCTGAATTTCTGTCAACACCTGAGAGAACCTTATAAGCCCTTACTGTCTCAGCCATGCTGGAGATATTGGGGTTCAGAATAGGCAGGTCAAGACCGTTTTCCAGTGCCAGAGTCAAGAATGTTCTGTTAACAGCCTCACGGTTAGGCAGACCGAAGGAAATATTCGATATACCCAGAACTGTTTTAAGCTTCAGTGTATCCTTTACCCATCTGAGTGCAGTGAGAGTTTCCGCTGCACCGGACTGCTCCGCTGATACTGTCAGAGTAAGACAGTCTATATACACATCACGCTTAGGGATGCCGTATTCAAGAGCCTTCAGGAGAATCCTTTCAGCTATCTCCACTCTTTTTCCTGCACCCTGAGGAATGCCCTTTTCGTCCAGCGTAAGTCCCACGACAGCTGCGCCGTACTTTTTGCACAAAGGCAGGATAGCGTCAAGCACAGCCTCCTCGCCGTTTACGGAATTTACGATAGGCTTGCCGTTATACACACGGAGCGCCGCTTCAAGAACCTCCGGCTTTGTTGAGTCAAGCTGAAGAGGAACGTCCGTAACAGTCTGCACAGCCTTTACTGTACGCACCATCATTTCCTTTTCGTCGATTCCCGGCATACCTACGTTGATATCCAGAATATCAGCGCCGGCGTCAGTCTGCTCAGCTGCCTGTGAAAGGATATAGGCGATGTCGTTTTCACGGAGAGCCTGCTGAAAACGCTTCTTGCCGGTGGGATTTATGCGCTCACCGATCATTCTCGGATCAGTAATAGTCACAACAGATGTTGCAGAGCACACAGCCGCAGGAATTTTCTTTTCCTGAACAGCCGGAAGCTCCATGCTGTCAAGCTTTTCATATGCAGCCTTCAGGTGTTCCGGAGTAGTGCCGCAGCATCCGCCGAATATACGGACGCCAAGCTCTGCCATAGCAGCGAGAGCCTCAGCAAAATCACAAGGCTCAACGGAAAATTCACCGGTAACAGGGTCGGGCAGACCTGCGTTGGGCTTTACGATAACAGGAAGGTTCGTCCAGCGGCATATCTCCTCTGCTATAGGATAAAGCTCCTTCGGGCCTAAAGAACAGTTTATGCCGATTGCGTCTGCGCCAAGACCCTCTAAGGTCAGAGCCATAGCAGCCCCGCTGCATCCGGTAAAGGTTCTGCCTCTTTCCTCAAAGGTCATTGTAACGAGAACAGGCTTGTCGGAATTTTCCTTTGCCGCAAGAAGCGCCGCTTTTGTTTCGTAAAGGTCGGTCATAGTTTCGATAATGATAACGTCCGCCTCATCTCCGGCAAGAACCATCTCACGGAATATGTCATAAGCCTCCTCAAAGGAAAGCGTACCCAGCGGCTCTAAAAGCTGTCCGATAGGGCCTATATCAAGGGCAACAAGAGCGGATGTGCCCTCAGCCGCCTTTTCAGCGTTTCTCACGCCTGCACGTATAAGCTCCTCAGTAGTAAAGCCGGTATTTTTCATCTTCAGCCGGTTTGCGCCGAATGTATTCGCATAGATTATGTCCGCACCAGCCTGTGCATATTCACGGTGAACAGCCATAATTCTCTCCGGCTCTGTAATATTGTATACCTCCGGAACAGCTCCTGCGGGCATACCGCCCTTCTGGAGCATAGTTCCCATACCGCCGTCAAGACGGATATATTTTTTCTCATTCAGTAGTTTTCTAAGCATCTGTGCACCGCACTCCGTTCTTTCTGAAATTGCATTTATCTCTCATTTTGCAGTAAAGGCAGCCTCTCTGCTTTTCCGGCAAGGGTCTGTCCGATACGCCGATAACTGCGGTTACGGACTTCCTTGGTATCATAAGGCAGGAATCGGTAACAGTAAGACCTATCCTGCGGCCTGCGTCGAGAATGTCTGCAAGGCTTTTCTGGATATCAATGGGAAAATCACCGTATCCGGGACTGAACCGCCATGTCATATATTTTTCCGGCAGCTGGTTCTTTATAATATCCTCAGCCTTGCCGCATATCTGCTCAATGCCTGCGCTGCCGAGAGCGTCCAGCGCAAGAGCGTCGGCAAGACTTCGGGACTGTGCTCTGTCAATAAGCCTGTCCGCTTCAATGGAAAGGGTCGCCGCCATAATTACAGCGTGGCTGCATCCATCGAGGTGAGCTTCTATATCTCTGCCGGACAGCCTCAGACCTCCGGCATATAAGCCCCTTTCACACCGTACAAGCTCCTCCATCCGCCACACAAGCCTTGGAACGGCAGCCTTTATAAGCTCCTGTTCAAGAGCGTCAATGCGCTGTGTGAAGCTTTTGTCGGGCGCATTTCCCCTGAAGCCCATGTACCGGAGCACCTCGGCTCTGTTTATACTGTCAAGGCTCAGCATTTGTCGCCTGTCTTTATAATACCGGATACAGCCTCGGTGATACGTCTTGCAACGTAGGGGTTATTCATGATGTACAGGTGTATTCCGTCAACGCCCTCTGCCAGCAGGTCAACTATCTGGTCAATGGCATAGGCAATGCCTGCGTCACGGAGAGCCTCAGGATTATGCTCGTATTTCTGGATAATGCGTGTAAACTTTCTCGGCAGGCTTGCGCCGCACATTGAAACCATGCGCTCGATCTGCTTACGGTTTGTAACAGGCATAATGCCAGCCTCTATAGGGATATTCACGCCGGCTCTTTCAGCTCTCCAGCGGAAGTTGTAGAAAGCCTCGTTATCAAAGAAAAGCTGTGACATAAGGTGAGTTGCGCCGGCGTCCTGCTTTTGCTTCAGAAATTCGATGTCTGTATCAAGATTGGGAGCTTCCGTATGTCCCTCAGGATAGCACGCCGCCGCAATGTCAAAGCCGCCCTTGGAGCTGATATAGCTGATAAGGTCGCTTGCGTGGGCGAAATCCTTCGCCGGCTCCATATCCGGCATAATATCGCCACGGAGCGCAAGGATATTCTCAATGCCGCTTTCACGGAAGGTATCAAGCAGATAGTCTATCTGCTCCTTTGTGTGGTGAATACAGGGCAGGTGCACCATAGGAGTGATGCCGTGCTGCTCATTCAGTCTTTTAGCCACAGCAATGGTATTCTCGCCGTTGCCGCTGCCGCCTGCGCCCAGTGTTACGCTTACAAAATCCGGACGAAGCCCCTCGATCTCCTCAAGGGTGCTGTATATGGATTCGATGGGACTTGTTTTCTTGGGCGGAAATACCTCAAAGGAAAATACTGTCTTTTTCTGAAATAATTCTGCTGCTTTCATGGAGGTCACCTTTCTTTATATACTCCAGTCGATGAGAGGAAGTCCTCTCTGGCTGAGAAATTCATTGGTTTTTGAGAAATGCCTGCATCCGAAGAAGCCGTTATACGCAGACAAAGGACTTGGATGCGCCGCTTCAAGGACGAGATGCTGAGGTGAAGTTACGAGAGTCTTTTTTGACCTTGCATATGCGCCCCAGAGTATGAACACTATAGGCTCAGGACGTTCATTGAGCTTTGATATAATGGTGTCAGTGAGTATTTCCCAGCCCTTGCCTCTATGAGAGCCGGCGTTTCCAGCCTGAACGGTGAGCACTGCGTTCAGGAGCAGGACTCCTGACTCAGCCCATTTGGTAAGCTGGCCGTGCTTTCCAAGATTGTCGATGCCGGTATCGTCCTTTATTTCCTTGAAAATATTTACAAGAGAGGGCGGAGGCTTTATACCCTGCCGCACCGAGAAGCACAGACCATGAGCCTGACCCTCGCCATGGTAGGGGTCCTGACCGATAATGACCGCACGGACGTTTTCGAAGGGCGTGTACTTCATTGCATTATATATATCGTACATATCCGGATAGATGGTACGGGTTCTGTATTCATTTATAAGGAACTGCCTCAGCTGCTGATAGTAAGGCTTATCAAATTCGCCTGCCAGAACAGAATCCCAGCTGTTTCCGAAATTTACCATGGGATCACCTCGTGATTGAATTGTAGTTTGAAGCTGGCGCCAGCTGCAAACTACAATTTATTATAACACATCTGTAAAGCAATTTCAATGATTTTCCTGAAATTTCTCTGTGATATTCCTGTGATGGAGGAAAGACAGGCGGAGGGGAGGGGTAGTGCAAACTGACGAAAAACGAGGTGTGGAATCGGATGTTTTATACAATATTTTTAAACCCTATTGACTAATCGGGAAAGTTGTTATATAATAATAGGTAACTGTCGAAGGGTAATAATCGACACAACAGGGGATCTGCGGCGGCGGCTTGGGAAAGGCGTCTGCGGCAGTTTCAAATCTTCACAACAGGAGGCAAAATCGTGAACAAAATGAAAAAATCAGTTTTCTTCATTGTATTTGCCGTTATCGCACTCTTTACTGTAACCACCGTAGCCGGCTTTGATCATCAGTACGGCGACGTAGTAACAACATACGTAAACGGTGTTGACGACATCCGACTGGGTATCGACATCCAGGGCGGTGTTGACGTTACATTTGAGCCAGCAGACGGCGTGGATGCAACTGAAGAACAGATGGACGCAGCGCTTGAAACAATCAAGTACCGTCTCATCACACAGAACATCAATGACAGCGAAACATACGTTGACTACAACAGTGACCGTATTATCGTCCGTTTCCCGTGGCAGGCAGGCGAAGCTAATTTCGACCCTGAGGCTGCGGTTAAGGAGCTTGGCGAAATGGCAGAGCTTTCATTCCGGTACGGCGCTGAAGCGACCTATGACGAGAACGGCGACACAGTTCCGGCAGGCGAGATCGTTCTGACCGGTGCTGACGTAGCAGAGGCCGGCGTAGGCGCAACTCAGGATGAGACAACAGGTGCTGCTAAATATATGGTAACACTGGAATTTGCTGAATCCGGTAAGGAAGCATTCTACAATGCAACATCCGCACTGTATTCTGAGGGCGGCGTTATCTCCATCTGGATGGATAACACAATGATCTCTGCACCTACAGTAAACTCCGTTATTTCCAACGGCGAATGTACCATCGAGGGCGACTTTACATACGAAGAGGCAAAGGATCTGGCTGACAAGATCAACTCAGGTGCGCTGCCCTTCTCTCTTGAAACATCAAGCTTCAAGACTATTTCTCCCACAATGGGTCAGGGCGCACTTGAGGCAATGGTTATTGCCGGTGCGATCGTACTGCTGTTTATCTTTGTATTCATGATCGCACTTTACAGACTTCAGGGCGTAGTTGCGTCTATCTGTCTTGTGGGACAGGTTGCAGGTATGCTGGCAGCAGTTTCCGGCTGGTTCGGCTTCATGGAAAGTGCAACACTGACTATCCCCGGTATCGCAGGTATCATTCTGTCTATCGGTATGGGTGTTGACGCAAATATCATCACAGGCGAGCGTATCCGTGAGGAGATCCGTGCAGGCAAGAAGCTGGATGCAGCTCTTGACGCTGGTTACAGCAGAGCGTTCACAGCTATCTTCGACGGCAACCTGACAGGTATTATCGTAGCTATCGTGCTCATGGGCGCATTCGGTGTATCCGACAGCTGGTGCGCACAGCTCCTCAGCCCGCTGTTCCGCTGGTTCGGCGCAACAACTGAGGGTGTTATCTACTCATTCGGTTATACATTGATGACCGGTCTTATCATGAACTTTATCATGGGCGTACTTGCATCCAAGCTGATGACACTGTCACTGGCAAGATTCAAGTGCTTCCAGAAGAAGAAGCTTTACGGAGGTGGTCTTGATGTCAAGTAATATGGAAAACTACAGCGAAAGATTTGACGTAAAGATTCTGGACTTCTGCAAAAAGACAAAGCTTATCGTTATCATAACTCTTTCACTTGTAGTACTGGCTATCCTTTCAACTTTCACAGGAGTTGACATTGCGCTGGAATTCAAGGGCGGTACTATCATCACCTATGGATATCAGGGCGATATCGTTGAGACTGATGTTGAAGCGGAGCTGTCAGCACTGGTAGGTTCCGGTGTACGTGCACAGACCGGTGAATCTCTCAGCGGTGATATGAAGACAATGACAGTATCCTTTACATCCACAGAGGGTCTTACAGCAGAGCTTCAGGCAGAGGTTACTGACACGATTCAGGGTATGTATCCTGATTCTGCCCTTGAGGTACTGGACTCCAACGACGTTGACGCACGTTCCGGCGGCGAGTTCTTTACGAAGTGTATCGTAGCTGCGCTGTTTGCAGCGATCGTTCTTATCCTGTTTATCGCATTCCGTTTCCGACTTATCAGCGGATGGTCTGCTGGTGTATGCGCTATTGCAGGACTTCTGACAACACTGGTCATTACATACGGCGGCGTTGTTCTCTGCGGATTTGAGATCGACTCAAACTTTATGGCAGTTATCCTGACGCTTCTGGGTTATGCTGTAAATGACACCATCGTTATCTATGACAGAATCCGTGAGAATCAGGAGAGATGCGATGGCATGACTATCGAGGAGCTGGTAAATATCAGTAACTCTCAGTCACTCCGCAGAACTATCAGAACATCTGTAACAACAGTATTTGCAATGATCACAGTATCCGTTGTTGCAGGCATCATGGGTGTAACGTCTATTCTCAGCTTCTCCATTCCTATGGGTATTGGTATCGTTGTTGGTACATTCAACTCTATCTGCTTCGTACCGACTATCTGGGTACTCTGGCAGAAGAAGCGTGGTCACGGTATCGTGCGCTACGTAAAGCCTAAGAAGGTTTCTGAGGTTTAATTAAGATCATGGTTAAAGAGAACTGCTGCTTTTGCGGCAGTTCTTTTTTGTTGGGTGTAAATTGTAGTTTGCAGCTGGCGCCAGCTGCACCGCAGTCCACCCCATTTTAGTTGCGGCGTCCGGTAAGTGCGGCACAAGTGCCCCTCAAGGGGCGTTTAGGTCGTGCGTGCAAAGTAAATACGCAAAGCGCACCGCATAAGGCTCCCTTTGAGAAAGGGAGCTGGCACGCCGCAGGCG
>JAZNOB010000085.1:0-11797 GCA_045580565.1 Ruminococcus sp. | reverse complement strand
TAAGTCATGGAATGTGATGTCAATGTCGTTTTTATCCATCAGCCTTTTGAAACGGCTGTACATCGCCTTTCTCGTCATCGAAAACAGAAAATCGGTATCGGATTCATGGGGAATTGCCTGTATCAACTCTTCATCTTTTCTTCTCTCTGCCTACTTATATTTTACACTAAGGCAAGAACGGCATATCATATAAAATTCGCTATTGACAAATCAAGGGGATCATGCTATAATGGTAATAATATAGTAAACCGTTGAGGCGGAGATAAAGGTAATTATGCTTCCACAGAGAGTCCGGAAAAGGTGTGAGCCGGATGAAAAACAGATTATCAAATGGACCGCTGAGGGCGCAGTCAAAGGCGAAAGCTGAGTATTCTGCGACGTATGACACACGTTAGCTGTCAGGGATATGCTGGTATCCTGCAAAGTGCACAGCCATTGCTGTGAATCAAGGTGGCACCACGGATAATGTACTTATTCGTCCTTGACAGAGATTCTATTCTTTCTGTCAAGGGCGTTTTTGCTTTATGGCAGATATACACGGAGGTATTTCTATGGTACTGCTTACAAAACGATGGCGCATCTCACTCTGAGACTATAAGAACATCACTTTTGCTTGAAATCATTTATATATTTTTTTGGAGGTACTCTTATGAACTTTAACGGAATCAATTTTGACACCTATTTACAGAACTATCCGGATAATAACGGTTACTTCGGAAAGTACGGCGGCGTTTATGTTGACGAAAAGCTGAAGAAGGCTATGGCTGAGATCACCGAGGCTTACTACTCTATCTGCCAGTCAAGAAGATTTATCGCAGAACTGCGCCGCATCAGAAAGGAATTTCAGGGCAGACCTACACCGGTTTCGCATCTGGAAAGACTCTCCGACGCACTGGGCGGCAAGGTGCAGCTCTATGCAAAGCGTGAGGATCTTAATCATTCCGGCGCACACAAGCTGAACCACTGCATGGGCGAGGCTCTCCTTGCTAAATATATGGGTAAGAAAAAGGTTATCGCTGAAACTGGCGCAGGTCAGCACGGCGTTGCTCTTGCAACAGCTGCGGCTTACTTCGGTCTTGAATGCGATATCTATATGGGCTCTGTTGACATCAAGAAGCAGGCTCCCAATGTTGCAAGAATGAAAATTCTGGGCGCAAATGTTGTGGAGGTAACACACGGTCTCCAGACTCTGAAAGAAGCTGTTGACGCTGCATTTGACGCTTACAGCAAGGAATACAATGACGCTATCTATTGTATCGGCTCTGTTCTCGGCCCGCACCCATTCCCTATGATGGTGCGTGACTTCCAGAGCGTTGTGGGTATTGAATCAAGAGAGCAGTTTGTTGATATGACAGGTCACCTGCCGGATGCTATCGTTGCCTGCGTAGGCGGCGGCTCAAACGCTATGGGTCTGTTCTCCGGCTTCCTCAATGACCCTGTTGACATCTACGGCATCGAGCCTCTGGGCAGAGGCGCAAAGCTGGGCGATCATGCGGCAAGCCTCAAGTACGGCACAGAGGGTATCATGCACGGCTTCAACAGCATCATGCTGAAGGATGAAAACGGCGAGCCTGCACCGGTTTATTCTGTTGCAAGCGGTCTTGACTATCCGTCCTCCGGTCCTGAGCACGCATTCCTGAGAGATCTGGGCAGAACAAAGTACGACGTTATCGACGACGAGGAAACTATCGACGCATTCTTCAAGCTGTCACGTCTTGAGGGCATCATCCCTGCAATCGAAAGCTCACACGCTGTTGCTTACGCTATGAAGCTTGCTAAGAAGATGGATCGTGGCTCTATCCTCATCTGTCTCTCCGGCAGAGGCGATAAGGATATGGACTATATCATTGAGCGTTATGGCATCAGATAAGCTATAGGTTAATATAAGATACAAGGCTGTCTCAGAAAGAGGCAGCCTTTTTGCGTTCCAAACATTTCAACACCCATTGTTGCTTTTTGTGTATAATAACCGAAAATAATTCTCAAAATCACTTGACGTTTTCGTGGAAAAGAGTTATAATATAAATGTGGCAGTGTGTTCTGTCAGAATCTAAAAACGAAAGGAGCATGTATGTGCGGTGAAATGCCGTGCGTGCAACATTGTGCTATGAAAAACATCTTATTTGCAGCATCTGAATGTGTACCCTTTGTAAAAACCGGCGGACTTGCCGACGTTGTAGGCGCTCTGCCCAAGAGCCTCTATAAGCCGGAGTATGATGTGCGTGTTATCCTGCCCAATTATACCTGCATTCCGTGGGAATACAGAGGACAGTTCCGTCATGTAACAAGCTTCTATATGGATTATGGTCAGCGTCACGATAAAATGTTCGTGGGCGTTATGGAATATGAGTATGAGGGAATCAAGTTCTACTTCATCGACAACGAATACTACTTCAAGTGTGATACACCTTATACAAGCTCAACTATGTGGGATATCGAAAGATATATCTTCTTCTGCAAGGCAGTACTTGCGGTTATGCCGGTGGTAGGCTTCCGCCCGGACATCATCCACTGCCACGACTGGCAGGCTGGTATGATACCGGTATTCCTCAGAAGCACATTTGCTTCCCACAGCTTCTACTGGGGAACAAAGACTATTATGACAATACATAACCTGAAATTCCAGGGCGTATGGGACATCCGTCACTTCCTCTATAATACAGACCTGCCGGGCTATATGTTTACACCGGATAAGCTGGAATTCAAGAAGGACGCAAATATGCTCAAGGGCGGTCTGGTTTACGCAGACTATATCACAACCGTAAGCGAGACCTACGCCGAGGAGATCAAGACTCCATTCTACGGCGAGCAGCTTGACGGTCTGCTCTGCGCAAGATCGCACTCTCTCCGTGGCATTGTAAATGGTATCGACTACGAGGTTTACAATCCTGAGACTGACAAAAAGATCCCTGTAAACTACAGCGCAAAGGATGCTATTGAAAAGAAGAAGCTTGCTAAGAAGGCTCTCCAGGAGGAACTTGGATTGCCTGTTGATGAAAATAAGTTCGTAATTGCGATCATTTCACGTCTCACCGATCAGAAGGGTCTTGATCTTGTAGACTGGATCGCTGACCGTATTGCTGATGAGTTTACACAGTTTGTAGTGATCGGCACAGGCGAGCCTAAGTACGAGGATATGTTCCGCTATTATCAGGGCAAGTATCCGGACAGAGTTTCTGCGAATATCTTCTATAGTGACGCTCTGGCTCATAAGCTCTATGCAGGTGCTGATGCAATGCTCGTTCCCTCACGTTTCGAGCCATGCGGTCTTACTCAGCTCATTTCACTGAGATATGGTACAGTTCCGATCGTTCGTGAAACAGGCGGTCTGAAGGATACAGTTGAGCCTTATAATGAGTACGAAAAGTGCGGTACAGGCTTCACCTTCCAGCATTATAACGCTGAGGATCTGCTGTATACTATCAACTATGCAAAGAAGATCTACTTCGAATACAGAAACGACTGGGATGACATCGTTCGCCGTGGCATGGAGAAGGACTTCTCATGGGGCAGCTCTGCACTCCAGTATCAGGGTATGTACGACTGGATCATCCGTGGTATGAATTAAGGTTTGTTAACAGTGTCTGTCCATGGGGCAGGCACTGTTTTTTACATTCCTGTCGCATATTTTCGTCATCATATACTATTCAAATCAATAGAATAAACAAAAAAAGGTGATTTTATAGAATCAGTAGTTGACAATCACATTTATATATGATACAATTATATTGGAATAAATATCCATCAGTTGTTTTTGGCGGATATTTCAGTCCATAAATGAATAATCTTGTATTACTAAGGAGGTTTTTGCAATGAAAGGTTTTAGACGTTTTTGTTCAGCGGCGGTTGCACTATCGGTGGCTTGTGTGGGTTTACTTCAGACTGCAGGTTCATCTGATGTAGTAAGCAGCATAGCGGTAAGTTCCGAAGCATCAGTAAAAAGTGAAGCTGTGATTTATGCTGAATAGATGATCGGGAAATATCTAAGCAATACTGATTATGCTACACTACAAGACATATCTATTAGCAATGAGTTTGCACTATATAATTTAAAGCAAATGCAGATTTGCAATAAATCTATATTTGTTGTGTTTCATGGTAATACTGCTATAGGTATTTTGAACGTCAGCTTGATCGAGGGAAAGTATTATTCTACCTATCGACAGATTGATTCGAAATGCATACAAAAATTATTCGATGATAATTCGAATGTCGCTTTTGGTTGCTATGAAAATGAATCCCTTATCTTTGACGGAGAAAGTTTCTATAGCACAGAAACAGATTTATTATTTGAGAATGATTTTAGTGGAATTGATTCGATTCAGTTAAAACCATTAGAAATCACATACGATCAGATTTCATCCACAGCGGGCAACAATGCAAGGTCAATATCTTATAGCTTGGCAGATCAAATGGTAATTGTTCCGAATACATATAAAAACAGTGAAGGAATATGTTGGGCTGCTTCAATTGCCATGAAGTACAATTTTGAAAACGGTTACAATAAAGGACTTATGGGATATGTCGATGCAGTAAATGTGTACGATTGTCTGAAACGAGAACTTGGATACAATCCTGCAGGCAACACTACATGTGTTAAAGCTGGATTAGGTCATTTTGGTATGTATGATACGTATTATAAAGGCGACGTATCAGCAACTGCTGTTGTCGCTGAAATATATAATGACAATCCTATTTTAGCAAGTTTAAAAGGTACAAGCGACTTAACGCATACAACGATATATCACAGTGTTGTGATTTGTGGAGTAACATATAATAGCGATGATTCCGCTATATATGAAATTGCTGATTCAAATACGACTACGATTCAATTAGCTTATGTTGATTCAAATGCATCATCGTCATCAGCAGATTTCATCTACTCCCCTGACTATTTGGCTGAATATTATAGTTGGTATCAAGTATACTCCTACCTTCCTGATAATACACATATAACCGATTGATTGAGAAAGGATGATTTTTATGAAAGGAACAAAAGCAATACTTTTAATCGTTACTGCAACGATCAGCGTTTCATGTCTGAGAGCAAATGTATCAGCCGTTTCTGAGCCGAATAGTTATCCATCAATCTGTGCCGACTTCAACGCTGAATTGCTGGAGGAGTGGAATTGCGAGCTTCTGGAAGTGCTGGAAAAACGTGATGTACAGATAAATGAAGATACTCTGACCTATAGTCCGGTATATTATAGCTACAATTTCTACTCAATGGAGCTTATGGCAGACAGCTACTACAGGTTTGTGTTTGAAAACAATGAGCCGATTGCACTTAGCTATGCCAGAACGTCTGATGACGGCGTATATATTCAGGTGTATCAGGGCAGCTATAGCTACCTTGAAGAAACATTTGAAAATGACAGTCATTTTCTTTTTGGTACCGCCATTGTAGATGGTTTCCCTTGCAGTCTGATTTACGCTGACGGAGTATTCTATTCCTATAACAGCATTGTTTATGAGAACGGCGCAACTGATCTAGTTTTCGGTGAGATTCCGTATTCTGAATACAATTCAGGCATGGAACCTCCAGAAGATGAGGATACAACAACTACCACTGCTACAGAACCTATTGAGATCGTACCTGTAACAGGCGATATAAACCTTGACGGAAAATTATCTCTGCTGGATCTGGTATACCTTAACCGCATTAACGCCGGCGTTATAAAACCGAACGAAGAACAGCTTAAATATGCAGATTGCTGCGCTGACGGAAAAATCGATATGAATGACGCTTCCGCACTTCTTAAGTATCTGGTTCTTGATATTGATGCACTTCCGATCACTCCTGCATAATACATATTTTACAGCGTCTGTCTCTATGGCAGACGCTGTTTTCATTTCAGGTCTTTTCAAACTGCAAAAAATATGCTATAATATAAGCATAGAAAACACCACAAGGAGGTGCGGCATGAAAGCATGGCATCATTTCAGAACCATAACAAAGCACAGACATAAGGTCATAGCCCACTGCGCAAAATGCGGTATATTATGGCAGGGGCTATTCCATGACCTTTCCAAATATTCACTCACTGAATTTATACCCGGCGCAAAATTCTACCTCGGCACACGCAGTCCCAATGAGGCTGAGCGTGACGCTCATGGCTATTCGCTGGCATGGATGCATCACAAGGGCAGAAACCGCCACCACTTTGAGTACTGGCAGGACTACAACAGAAAGACAAAGCGCATGGAACCGGTAAAAATGCCTGCACGGTTCGTTGCTGAGATGTTCTGTGACCGTGTTGCAGCAAGCAAGATATACCAGGGAAAGAACTACAAGCCCGAAAGCTCACTCATATATTTCCAGAACTCAAACGCACGAAAAAACGGTATGTTTCATCCGGAGACTGAAAAGAAGCTTGGAGAGCTTCTGGCTGTTCTTGCGGAAAATGGTGAAGCAGCTGCATTCAGCGCAGTGAGAGAGCTTGTAAAAAATGGATATTGATTTTAAGGAGAGATAATTATGAAGCTGGTAGTTCAGCGTGTTACTGAAGCAAGCGTTAAGGTTGACGGCAAAATAACCGGAAAAATCGGAAAAGGCTTTCTTGTGCTTCTGGGCGCAGGAATGGACGATACAAAGGAAATCGCCGAAAAGATGGCGGATAAGCTGCTGCGTCTGAGGATATTCGCCGATGAAAACGACAAGACAAACCTATCTATTCAGGATGTGGGCGGCGAGCTGCTTGTTGTGTCACAGTTCACTCTGTATGCGGACTGCCGCAAGGGAAACCGGCCAAGCTTCGTCAAAGCCGGCAAGCCTCAGGAGGCGAACGACCTCTATGAGTACTTCATGGAATATTGCAGGAAAACTATTCCGGTAGTCGAATCCGGAGTTTTCGGCGCCGATATGAAGGTAGAGCTGTGCAATGACGGTCCGTTTACGGTTATTCTTGATTCGGATGAAATAGTGAAGTGATATAAAAATAAGCTGCTGCGGTGACCGGAATGTACCGCAGCAGCTTTCTTATTCAATTACAAATTCATCGGTCTTATAAAGCAGCTTCACATCCACCAGAGCGTCAACAAGCGTACCCTCAGGCGTGTACTCCTCAGAGAATATCTTGCCCTCAATTCGTATCTCACCGATAAGACTTGTTCTGTCATATGGAATGAGCAGCCGTCTTCTTGCAGCAGTCGCAGGAAGATTTCTTGCTATACAGTCGGTCAAGGCTTCAAGGCCCGTGCCTGTTTTGGCAGATATAAGAACCGTTCTCTCGTCAGTCGGAACAGCAATATCCTCCGGCAGCAGGTCACATTTGTTCAGCGCATATATCTGCGGTATCTCCTCGCATCCAAGCTCCCTCAGAAGCTCCGAGGTGACCTCCGACTGTGCCATGCCGTCCTCATTGCTTACGTCAATGAGATTCAGGATAAGATCAGCGTTAGCAGCTTCCTCAAGGGTGCTCTTGAACGCCTCGATAAGCTGATGAGGAAGTCTCCTGATAAGTCCGACCGTATCAATAAGCATAACGCTCCGTCCGTCAGGCAGCGTCAGCATTCGTGATGTGGGGTCAAGAGTAGCAAAAAGCTTGTTCTCCGCAAGAACGCCAGCCTGAGTCAGCGCATTCAGCAGAGTTGACTTTCCGGCATTTGTGTAGCCTACGATAGCCACAGCAAGAATGCCGTCCTTCCGTCTTCTCTGACGATGCTGCATACGTCGTCTCTCTGTCTTTTCAAGCTCAGCTTTTAGAGTATCAATACGCCTGCGGATGTGACGCTTGTCAGTTTCAAGCTTAGATTCACCAGGACCTCTTGTACCGATACCGCCGCCAAGTCTTGACAGCATGACGCCCTTTCCGGCAAGATGCGCAAGGCGGTACTGGTTCTGAGCAAGCTCAACCTGTATCCTGCCCTCCTTTGTGCGTGCACGCTGAGCGAATATATCCAGTATCAGCGTTGTTCTGTCAATCACCTGAATATCAAGAATATCCTCAATATTACGGGTCTGATTTGCAGTAAGCTCATGGTCGAATATTGCAAGGGTTATCTCGTTATTTTCCACAGCCTCCTTGATCTCAAGAAGCCTTCCCTTTCCTACACAGGCAGCACTGTCAAGGGCAGGTCTTTTCTGTATCACCCGAAGCACAGGCTCCGCACCTGCTGTAAGAGTCAGCTCAGACAGCTCGTCAATTGACAATTCAGCATCAAATTCACCTGTATCAACGCCGATCAGTATAGCCTTAGGAGCTTCCTCATGATGGATGGTAAGGTCGTTTATATCATTCATTTCTGTTGATCCTTTCCTCAGCATCTGCCGATAACAAGACCGCAGCAGCGTGCAGACATCCCCTCTTTCAGCAGTATATCATTATAAGCACTGTTGAGAGATATGAGCCTGTCACCGCCGTATTTCTTGATATATCCGCTGCCGTCAACAACAAAGATGCCGATTTCACCTGGACGTACAAAGTCTGCTTTCTTTACCAGCACAATATCTCCGTCATGGTAGATAGGCTCCATACTGTCGCCGCTTATGCGCAGGGCAAAGTCAGCCTTACGGGCTGCAGGAGTATCCGGAACCTGAAGCTCAGTGCAAAGATCGCCGTCATCCAGCAGAAAGCCTGTACCAGCAGAAACTCTGTATTCGCTGCTTTTTATAGTTATCATTTTTCCGCCGGCAGTCTGACTTATACCGCCGGACTGTGAGGACAAGTCGCCGCTGCATCGCTCATATTCAGCGTCAAGAACCAGTCCCACCAGCTTTTTACCATGCTCGTCAAGACCCTTCCACTTGCTTTTAAGCTCATTTATCTCAGGATCACTGATCTCGGCTGCATGGCAGCCTACGGTCTCATCTGCTATTCCAAGGAGATAATCAGTAGTCACTTCATAGAATGCAGCAAGCTTGCATATAAGTCCGCCGGAGGGTTCACGGTTGTTTTTTTCGTAGTTATTATATGTTGTATACGGAAGCCTGAGAGCAGCGGCAGCCTGCCGCACTGTAAGACCTTTTTTCTCACGTGCTTTCTGTAATCTGTCCTCAAACATATATCATCCCTCCTATAGAGTCATTATGTTACTTATATTGTACCCGATTTGAGCAATATTGTCAAGGCAAAACAAGGATCTCCCAAGAAAACTTTTACGATGTGAGTAAACCGGTAAAGTGCAGGGGTTTCAGGTTTGCAGCACAATTCCTGCACGCTCAAAAAAATCAGTTAAGACGGATACTTACCTCAGAATCAATAATCATGGAATCGGGTGTGACGATGCAGTCCATGGCAAGCACTCTCACTCCTGCATCATGCGCTTTATTCAGTGCTTCGGCAAAAGCCGGATGAGTCCTTACATTCGGGCGAAATTCAGTCACGCCTTTCATCTGCACCACAAAAAGCACATATGCTTCATAGCCATTCCGGACGCACTCGACAAGCTCGCCAAGATGCTTAACACCACGTTCTGTCGGTGCGTCAGGAAACATAGCTGCCCCATCATCTTCAAGAGTAACACCCTTGACCTCAAGAAACGCCCTCCGTTCTCCATCCTCGATAAAAAAATCGAATCGTGAGCTTCCCCATTTCACTTCACGCCTGATAACAGCATTTTCCGAAAACAGTCTCCCCTTTTCAAGCCACTCAGCAGCGGCAGTATTAGGTGCCTGTGAATCCATATTTATGAGCGTGATACATCCGGACGAGTCTGACTTTTCTACAGCAATAAGGTCATATCTGGTTTTACGTGAACTGCCGGAAGCCTCAGCAAGCCAAACCCTGCATTCAGGCACAAGAAGTTCCCTGCACCGTCCGGTATTTTTAACATGAACCATTTCGGTCATTCCGCTGATTTCAACATACGCTACGAATCTGTTCGGGCGGCTGATAAACCTCCCTGATACGACCTTATCATATTTCATAAGCCGACATCCCTTCCATGTAATACTGAAATTATATCATCTGTTTACGCCAAAGTCAACATTCATATGCCAACTGACTTATAAACAAGTATGTCTCCAAGCTTATATATTCCGGCTTGTATTATTTAATCTGATTAACGATCATTCTCTTAATTTCTCAACATCTACTTTTGTTATTTAAGATTCAAAGCCGAAAACTTAAAAAAATATGTTTAAACCGATTGCTGTTGACAAATCCGGTCTGTTGTGGTATACTATATAAGTCGCCTGATGGTGACACAATATAACGCGGGATGGAGCAGCTCGGTAGCTCGTCGGGCTCATAACCCGAAGGTCGTCGGTTCAAATCCGGCTCCCGCAACCACAGAAACCCCGAAATTTAGCCATGATTTCGGGGTTGTAATTTTATCTGTGTGATTTTTTGAAACATCTATACCCTTACCGTACCCTTAAATGTTTTGGGGCGGTAAGGGTATTTTTCTATATGCATTATTGGACTTGTCAATAAACGTGCAGTCACTTTTCACCCAAAATTCCAATCGCCGCCATCAAGCCGCAATACCCTGCGACAAATACATCTCTCTGTAAACCACCGGCGGCAGCCCATCAGGATTGAAGCTTGTGACCCGAATCGTGTTGTAGTAACCAAACACATATCGGAAAATCACCGTCCTGACCTCATCCCTCGTCATCCGGTGCGTCGGGATCCGGTACAGTTTCTCTTTCTTCAGCGTCGCAAAAAAGCTCTCCATCCGGGCATTGTCGTAGCAATGGTGCACGCCGCTCAGACTTTGAATCACGCCCATGCTCCGCAGTTCTTCACAAAATGCACCACTTGTGTACTGACTTCCACGGTCGCTGTGCAGAATCGCACCAAGAAGCCGCTTGCCATAGCTGTTTTTCAACTGCTGTAATGTATCAACACACAGCTCTTTTCTCATGTTATCACGCATCTCCAATGCCACGATCTCGCCGTTGAAACAGTCCATAATCGGCGAAACATAGAGTTTTCCGTCCATGCAGGGTACCTCCGTAATATCTGTTAATAACTTCTTCAGCGGCTCGTCCGCATGGAAATCCTGCTTGATCAGGTTCTCCTGTTCCTGAACCTCCGTATCCGCCTTTGTGATGCCATGCGGAATGCGGCGTTTATGCAGAAGTCCAGCCGTTTTCATGGCACGATACACTGTACGGATGCTCACCTGCACACCGCACTGCCAAAGTGCGGTGTGCATCCGGCGGACACCATAGTTGTCATTGTCCTCATGCTTTGCAAGAATGGCATTGATTTCGACCAGAAGAAGCTGCTGTTTTGTCGGTTTACCGCGATTTTTCAGCCATCTGTAATAGCCGGATTCGCTGATTTTCAGTACCCTGCACATCTCGTTCACAGCATAAGTGCCCTTGTGTTCAAGGATGAACAGGTGGCGTTCGCAGGTCTTTACTTCTTCCGGTCTTTTGCGAAAAAACCGAGTGCATCCTTCAGAATGTCATTGGCACGGCGAAGTTCGGCGATTTCACGTTCCAGCTCACGGATCCTCCGATGCTGCTCTTTATCGGTCAGCCTGGGGGCATTCAGCTGTTCCTTGCGTTTGCTGCGCCAGTCGGCGAGTGTGTAATATTTCAAGCCGAGCTGGGCTGCTGCTTTTTTCACGCCAATCTCGTCGGACAACTTCAGGGCTTCCTCTTTGAATTCTTTGCTGTAGTTCATTTCTTCCACCTCATCTGATTTGTTTTGTTACTTCTATTCTATCAGATTTTTGGGTGAGTGGCAACTGTACTTTTATTATAACACTTCATTATTGTCAGCACAGCAAACTCCTTATTGATTTCGGCGCAGCAACGTAGTATAATATAAATAGCATAATTCCAATATCAGGAGGTCTGTTATGAATCTATATATGAAACAGCGTATCTTCAGCTGGGGCG
>JAZNOB010000084.1:0-3230 GCA_045580565.1 Ruminococcus sp. | reverse complement strand
TGTCATCTATTTTGTATTAGCTTGACAGCGGCAGGTTTGCCGCATACGAATCCCCATCCACTTTTTTGTTGGATGGGGATTTTTTTGCCTTGTTACAAAAGCTATAATAACTATAAATAACATACAAATAGATTATCATACAGCGTTTTTTGAAGTGTGTGTGATTATTTTGTGCATTTCTATTGACACAAGAGACCCGCATATGCTATAATATGGTGGAATATCGGGAAAATTCTGCTATTGCAGGATCAGAAAGAAACGGAGGATAATAATGCTGAAGAAAATTTTAGCACTGTGTGCGACAGGAGTCGTACTGGCAACTTCTCTGCCGGCATCAATGCTCTATGGCAACATGAGGGCAGGAGAAGATAAGAGCGCAGCAGCCGGAACGTCTGATGTGACGGATGTTGACTCTGACATGAATTTTAAGTCTGTCAATACTGTAGGTGACTACGTTACCGAGCAGCTCAGTATCGACAGGGAAAACAAGACTCGTGAGCGGGAAAAATATAGCGAGAGCTTTTCAATTTCTGATGTCTTTTATGATCCGGCTTCAGGTGAGCTTAGTGTAATGTCAACTCAGACTATGGATTGTGTGATCAAGGTCAGATTTGTAAGCGACGACGAAACCGACGAAACCGCTGCACGTGCAGAGGGCAGAGGGGCTAAAGGCGAAAATGTCATAACAACGCTCAGTGTACCTTCAGATTCGCTGCCTGATTACTACACTATATATGTAGATATGTATGATTCACTGGGATGCGTACAGATGTGCCCTACTTACACAATGTCTGATTTCACAGAGAATATGCAGATGATGTACGCTGCAACTGCTGAAGATTTCGACGAAGAATACGTTGTAAATCTTGATGACAGCAATGATACGAACTTTCTCGTTCTGAACGAAGAAGTAGTTATTGCAGAATCATCGGCGGAAGCAAATGTTCTTTTGTCAGCCGACTATGAAAGCGGTACATATGTATTTGAGAATGCTGACGAAACTCTTGAGAATCTTCAGGAGGATGACTATTTTTACATCCGTCCATCAGAAAATGACATTATCGCAATTTCTGTAGGCTCTGTAGAATCGGAAGACGGTGTTGTCACAATTACAGACAGCGGCAATGAAGTTGACGATATGTTCGACTATATAAAGATAGAAGCAACCGGCGACACCAGTGACATGACTGTTGATACGTCGGAAGCTCCTGATTGTGTTACTGTAATGGGTGGGCAATCCGGAGATGCGTTCATTCAAACCGACGCAGAAGCTTCACTCAGTGGCTCTCTTGCTCAGATAACGATCGGTATTGAGAACAGTACCGGCGAGCTGCAGGAGAAGTTCCCCGGTCTTAAATATCTTAACGGCTCTGCAAATATCGGTATGTCCATCAGTCTGGGAATTACATACAGCTTCAATTTCTACAAGTCATACCAGTTTGTTTCTGTAGAGGCTATCGTGGAGCTGCCCTTTACCTTTGAGATGAGCGTTGACGGTTCTGTTTCTCTTGAATGTCCGCTGGCAACCTGCGGCGCTCCTGTTGCTCATGTATTCGAAATCGAGCTTATACTTTCACTTTGCCTTGAACTCAGCGGCAAAGCATCCGTTACATTCACAAAGGCTCCCAAGGCAGGCTTCAGCTATGACAGTGATAACGGCTTCAATGGTATATCCGAAAATGCTGACTCAAATGAAAAGTCCACACTTAGTGCAGAGGGTACGCTGTTTGCAGGCATTAAAATGGAAGTTGAATTCTCTGACCTTTTCGACACTCTCATGGAAGCGTCCATCAGCTTCAAGACCGGTCCTCAGCTTGCGGGCACACTGTCCACAGATGATATTTCTTCCTACAGAGGAGCTTTATCAGCGGGCATAGCTTCATACGGCAATGCCTCCGAGGATACACTGCATCCATGCAATATGTGCGTGAAAGGCTCTGCGGACTGGGTACATGAGGTATCTGTAAACCTCAATCTGCTGCCAGCTATAGAGGCTCTTAAAGTTGAGCTGAGCAGAGTTCTTGCTTCAGTATCGCTTCATCTGGGAGACTGGTACTTCTCTGATGTTGCAGGATTCGGCTGGGCTGACGACTGTCCCAATATTGCACAGAAGGTCCAGTTCAATATATCTAAAAAAGAAAATGACGAGGTCTCCCCTTTAGCCGATGCCAATATAAATGTAGGCGGCAAAAGCTATAAGACAGACGCCAACGGTAATGTAGTTCTCCACGCCAAAGAGGGACTTTACAATTATACTGTTTCTTACGGCGGTGCATCAGCGGATGGTTCATTTGCAGTAGAAGACAAGACAAGAACTCTTAGCCATCAGTTCACCATCACAGACGGCGATGTAAGTGTAAACAGCGGCGCAAAGGAAACTACTGCCGCCACAACTACAACGACTACCACAACTACCAAAAAAGCTACTACTGTTACAAGAGTCAACCCCTCACATTTCACCCTTGAATCCGGTAAGCTGGGCGACAATATATATTACCTGCTTCACAATGACGGATATATGATGATATACGGCTACGGTGCTATGAATGATTTCTCAAGGACTCCATTCAGCAACAGCAGCAAAGTAAAAATCGTTTCCATTGAAAACAGCGGAAAGGACGGAATTGTGAATATCGGCAACTCGCTTTTCAAGGGATGCTCAAATCTCACAATAGTTGATATACCCGATACTGTAAAATCTATAGGAAGCTCTGCATTCTACGGCTGTACGTCACTGCCTGAGATCAAGATTCATGATACAATAGAATCTATCGGCGAACACGCATTCTATGACTGCAAGGCTCTGGCTGAGGTCATTATTCCGGACAGCGTGCCTGTTATCAAGGATTACTGCTTCTATGGATGCAGTGCACTTAAAAACGTATCTTTCCCTAAAAGCTGCATCAGCATCGGCAGCCACGCATTCCACGGCTGCAGCAGTCTGACTGATGTGCAGATTCCTAAGGAACTTGCGACAATAGGCGAATACGCATTTGCAGGATGCAGCTCATTGACTGAGCTTGTAATACCCTCGAATGTAACATCAATGGGCGTTGGCATGGTGAACGGATGTGCAAAGCTGGAAAGTCTGACTATTCCTTTCGCAGGAACCTCCGAATCCCTTGTCAACGAATCCGGATACAACTCCAGCTCTCAGGTAAGTGACCTGTTCGTTCATGTGAGCAACGTCGGCAATCACGTTGACAGCAATGAATATGCTATCAAGAAAA
>JAZNOB010000083.1:0-10867 GCA_045580565.1 Ruminococcus sp. | reverse complement strand
TATGGACTTACAATTACACAGGGCTTCCTGCTGAGGACAATGATGGTAATCAGTTGTATTACAAGGTAGAGGAAGACCCGATGTCTGGCTACACTACCAAGTATAATGTCAATATTCTTGAAGCAGTGGACGGCGGAAACGCAGGATCAATGCAGATCACCAATACAAGAGCGATTTCGATGAAGCTTAAGAAGGATTGGTCAGACTACGATCCCGAAACAAAGACACATCTTGGCGATACTGTTATCCTCAAGATTTACAGAGGTCTCCTTGCAGACGGCAGAGGCGATGATTACAGCGATGTTGATCTGGTGCTGCAGGTAACACCAAAGAATCTCGGTCTTACAGTAGGCGGTGAAGCTGCAACAATTACAGCCAATAAGGCGTTGACAGAAATTACACCATCTGAGGGCTATGAAGAATATATCACATATGAACTTAGTCCTGATGGAAAGACAATTACTGTTACAGCAATAAAGGAAACTGATACCCCTGTAACCCTGACTGTTACTGATGGAACTGATACAGAAACCATTACAATAACAGCATCTGCTTATACGCTCTATTATGATGGTGAAAAGGCTTCTTCAGTTCCTTCAATGAGAGTTGACGAAACAGGTCATAAGCTTTCAGTGAAGAAGGGCAGCAGTACTTATACTGATGCAACCTATGTATCAAATGATGAGTCGATTCTCACTGTTGATCCGACAACCGGTGAAATCACTGGTGTGAACATCGGTACAGCAAGTGTAAGTGTTTACACTAACGATAATCTGACAACTCCGATTTTCACTCAGGATATTGCAGTTGGTCTGCCTGAGACTTTTGAGATCGTTCAGAAGACAGGTACAGCCAAGGAAGTTACGATCGGCAGTTCTATTCAGCTTGGCGTTGACAAGGACTACGGTACATTTAACTGGGAATCCAAGGATCCAAGCAAGGCTACAGTTTCTGTTGAAGAAGACGGTACAGTAAAGGTTACCGGCGTGGCTGCTGGCTCAGTTACTATTACAGCAACACGAGCAGCTTACGGTGACGATCCGGCTCTTACCAAGGAGTATACTATCGATGTCGCAAATGGTGATATCTTTGAGAATGATAACGTTGTTGTGAAAGTTAAGGTTGGTGAATCAGTTACTATTACTTCTGATACATCAATGAAGGATATTGATTATCATGATGGCTCAATAGTTAGTACAAGTGCAAGTGGTTATGAATTGACGATAACTGGTGTTAAAGCTGGTGAAATAACAATTACAGTTCACAATGCTAATGATTATAACGATTCGGCATCATTTAAGGTGATTGTTTCTGATCCCTTTTCAGTATCTCCTACAACAAAAACGCTTGAATACGGCGGTACAGTAACTCTTACTCCAAATACAACGGATGCAGTAACTTACACAATCAAGTCGGGTGCTAACCTGATTGATATCAGTGGTAATACTGTAACTGCTAAATCCGGTACAGAGGGTACAGCGGTTATTGAAGCTAAGAATACTGTTACTGGTGAGACTGCGACTGTGACCATTACTATTGTTGAGAAACTATCATACGTTACTTTGACAGGTTTAGCAACTGGTAAGCATGATTTTTCTATGTATGACTATCAGAATATCAAGGCTATTGGATTCAAGTGTACCGTTAATCCAAGTGTAAGTCCTACTAATGCAAATATTGCTACAATATTTGGTGGTGTACAAGTTAATTCAAGTAGTGGTACATGGGTAGGTAATGTGTTGTATCTCACATATAGTGGACAGCAGAATGGTAACTTTGAAATGTACAATTATAATACATATGCAATACCATCAATTGATGAAGTATATTTGTATTATGAGATGCCTGTGTTAACCTCCTCCGTCTCCAACCTCTCCCTCTACGGCGCATCAATGTCCAATATGCTTTTCGGAGCAGATGCAGACATAGCACCAGCGGCAGACGTGCTGAACTATCAGCTTTACACAACAGTAGAGCTTGAGTACAACGCAGCGGCACCAGAGGGCGAAAAGTGGACAGAAGTTCTTGAAGGTCTGGATGTATACGACTCAAATGGCAACGAGTACATCTACTGGGTAGTCGAAGATCCTACATTCTCAGATTACTCTGTAAGCTACCTCTTTGAAGACAGCGATGGAAGCTCTGATTACTGGATCAATGCAGCAGAGCCTAATTCAAACGGCGAATTTGTTGCAACAGTACGTAACACCAAGCAGGAATCCGAAGGCGTCGAAATGCCCTCCACCGGCGGAGAGGGTACAGCGAAATTCTACTACACAGGCGGAGCAATGGTTCTGCTTGCGCTGATCGCCGGAAGCAACCGTATCAGACGACGTATTAAGGAGCGTCGTGCAAAATAAATCAATTTAAAATCATCCGGAAAAGGTGCGGCAGCGTAAGCCGCACCGCCGGAACAACGTATTAAAAAGGAGCGTTAATTATGAAAAAGACTAACATTAAAAGACTCGCAGCTTTCACAGCTTCCATCCTCGCAGTTGCTGCTCTCGCAGTGCCGATGACAGCTTTTGCAGCTGAACTTAATGATGGCGAAACAGGAAATACAATCACTATCACAGATACTGATGAAGCAACTCATAAATATGAAGCATATCAGATATTTTCTGGTACATTTGACAGCGGCGTTCTGACTGACATCGAATGGGGCGACGGTGTTAACGGAGACAACCTTCTTGCAGCTTTAAAGGCTGATACAACTATTGGTTCATATTTTGCAACTGCTACAGATGCAGCTGGTGTTGCAAAGGCTTTAGGTACTAAAGTTGGTGAAGGTGATGAGGCAACATCAGTATTTGACACTGATAATGCAGCAATGAAGGCTTTTGCAAAGATTGTCGGTGCAAATCTGGCTGCAGATAAGACATCAGGTAAATGGAACGCTACTGCTAATGCCATTGAAGAGCTTCCGGATGGTTACTATCTGATTCAGGATAGTGCAGAACCTACAAATACAGAGGATGACAGAGAAAATACTGGTGCTAAGACACGCTTTATTGTTAAGGTGACAAGTGGTGAAAATGTTCCGGTAACTGCTAAGCATTCTGCTCCGACTGTAATGAAGAAGGTTCTGGAAAAGAATTATAATAGCGGCACAACTGGTGATACTGTACAGTTTGGTAACGATGCTGATGCTGATACTGCTGGCGTTCAGAATAATTACATTCTTGAAAAGGACTATAATGATGTAGCTGATTACAGCATCGGCGATACAGTTGATTTTACACTTTACGGTTCTATGCCGGATACAATTGATGATTATTCCAGCTATTACTACAAGTTCAATGATACACTTGCAAAGGGCTTTGTAGCTCCGGCTGTAAGCGATATCAAGGTATATGTTGGTACAACAGATGTTACAGCTAAGCTTGCAGCTGATGCAATTACTGTTAAGGACAATGGCGATGCTGGTATAGCAATTGGTGTTGAGATCCTTGATGTAAAGGGTCTTGATGTAGATATTTCATCAACATCAATTATCACTGTTAAGTATTCAGCAAAGCTTGACGTTGATGCTGAAATCGGCTTAGATGGCAATGAAAACGTAGTATCTCTTGAATATTCTAACAATCCGAATGCAACTGGCGGCGGCACAGCAAGACCTGATGAAGATGATATTGGTGAAACTCCGGAAGACAAGGTTATCGTATTTACATATGAACAGGATTTCAGCAAGAAAAATGCTGATACAGGTGCATTACTGACAGATGCTGAGTTCGTTCTCAGCCGTACTGTAGATGGTGCTACTGAATACCTGGTAGCTGATGCTACCTCTACTGATGGTAATTATATTGTTGGCAGCTGGACTGCAACAAAGGGTTCTGCAACATCCTTAAAGACAACTGATGGCAATTACAAGATTATAGGTCTGGAAGACGGCACATACACCCTTGAGGAAACAGTAAAGCCTGTTGGTTACAATGATCCGGCAGATCCGACTACTGATCTTACAATTACCGCAACTACCACAAATGGTCAGACATGGACAACAACAGCGGCTGATGCGTTAACAAAGCTTGAGCTGACTGTAGCTAATGATGTAGCAGCTTCAGCTGCAGTTGATGCAACTAAAACTACTTCTTTAAATGATGGTATCGTTTATGCAGTGATCTACAATACTCAGGGCTCTACACTCCCGTCCACCGGTGGCATGGGTACAACCCTGTTCTACATCGGCGGCGGTGCACTGGCACTGGGCGCAGGCGTACTGCTGGTATCCAAGAAGAGAATGGCAAACAAGTAATTGAAACCATAACAACATTTCATAAGGCAACCACTTTCAAAACCTTTATCCGTAGGTAACGGATAACCTAATCAAGTCCGGCGGTGTAACAGCCGCCGGGCATTAGGGAGGACTCCATGAGAAAAAAACGAATCTCACTTTCAACTGTAATACTTTTCATTATACTCCTCGTGGGGATCTCCGTAATGCTTTACCCGACCGTAAGTGACTGGTGGAATTCCCGTGTTCAGAGCTATGCTATCGCAAACTACGATGCTGCTGTCGAGGAAATCGACGACAACCGTTACGATGAAATCATGGCTGACGCTCATTGGTATAACGACTGCCTCACTCAGGTACATTCACCTTTTTCTGCAGCTGACGCTATCTCCGGATATAACGATATCCTCAATATCTCCGGTACTGGTATCATGGGATATATTACTATCCCGTCAATTCAGATTCAGCTGCCTATATACCACGGTACATCCGCTGAGGTTCTCAACGTAGCTGCTGGTCATCTGCAAGGTTCTTCTCTACCTGTTGGTGGAGAATCTACCCATTGCGTTATCTCTGCTCACAGAGGTCTGCCTTCAGCTCGTCTTTTCAGTGACCTTGATCAGCTGTACGTGGGCGACACCTTTACTATAACAATTATGGATGAGATCCTAACCTATGAGGTCGAGGAGATTCTGATAGTACTTCCTCACGAGATGGACAAGCTCGCTATTATTGACGGCAAGGACTATGTAACTCTTATGACCTGCACACCCTACGGCATCAACTCGCACCGTCTTCTCATTCGCTCAAAGAGAATTGAAACGGTTTATCCTCATAATGTGAAGATCGTTGCAGACGCTGTTCAGGTTGACCCAATGCTGGTCGTTCCCGGTATCTGCGCTCCGCTGCTCATTGGTCTTGTTACTGTCTGGATCGTCGGCAGCCGTAAGCGTAAGGTGCGTACCCCTAAAGCTATTTTCGAAGAAATAAACTCTGATAATAAGGATGGTGATTGATATGCGCACAGGATTCTGCCGCAGGCTCGGAACTGTACTATGTACAATAGCTTCTGCTCTCTGGCTTATGGCTGGAATGTTTATAACCTCTGCGGCTTCCGGAAGCGGCTCTATTGAGCTTATTTGCAGACTGGAAGGCGAGGCTGTTGTCGGTCTGACCATGAATGCCTACCGTGTGGGCGAACTGACTGAGGACAGTATAGAGCTTCAGGGCGATTTTGCTGATTATCCCGTATATATTCCGGAGCTTACATCTACTGCTCTTCAGGATGCTGCTTATTCACTTGAAAACCTTGCTGTTCTGGATGGCGTTAAGCCTTATGATACAAAGGTCGTGTACGCATCCGGTAAGATCACGTTTACTGACCTTGAGGATGGTATATATCTGATCGCCGGTGAACTTCTCTCATCAGGTTCTGATATCTACACACCTATTCCTATGCTTGTTGAAGTGAAGGACGGTGGAAAAGTCACAGCATATGCAAAGCTTACTGTACGTCAGAAGCCTACAGTTGATGAGGATATGTACCGTGTAAAAAAGATCTGGCAGTACGACGATTCCTACATTCAGCTCAGACCTGTACTGATCGAGGTGGAGATCTATCGCAATAATGTTCTTGTTGAAACGGTTGAGCTTAATGATGAGAACGATTGGACATATGACTGGACAGCTGACACTGCTGCTGTATGGCGTGTAAAGGAAATCAATATTACAGGTGATTACAAGGTAGTTTACCGCAACAATGAAACTCAGTACATTCTTGTAAACAACCGTGATGTAAAAGTTGAAGGCGGTACTACCACTGCTACCACCACTACTACTACCAGTACAACGACAACAACAACTACAACAACAGTCACACCACCCAATGTGTCTGATACAACAACTACTACAACAGTAACTACTCCAACTCCGATCGGAAAAGAGACTACTACGACAACCACAGTCACAACTACAGGAAGTACAGTTAAAACAACTACTACCTCGACTACAAGCACCGGCAAGCTTCCTCAGACGGGACAGCTCTGGTGGCCTGTTCCCATATGCGGTGCAGGCGGTCTGATACTCTTCGCTGCCGGCTGGAGGCTGAATAAGAAGAAGTAAGCGAGGACATGGAATGAAGATTAAAAGAGGAACGATCCTCATGACAGCGGGAACAGTGCTCTTACTTACAGCATTGTTCCTGCTGCTGTATAACTGGAATCAGGACAGCCGGACCGAAGCAAGAACGGCAAGTGTTCTGGAGGAGCTTAAAGCTCAGATGCCTGAGGCACACTATGAAAAGAATGACCCGTATTCAATCACTTTCGAAACTGCTGAAGTTCCGACGGAGGCTTATGTACCGGAAAGCGGCAGTGAGACTTTGATTGAAACTACTCTTCCTGAACCTGATATATTTGCAGAATACGAGGAGGAAGAACCGGTTCAGGAGGTGGTATACTGGATAGACAGTACGTCCTATCTTGGTGTATTATATATTCCGTCCATAGGAATAGAGCTTCCGGTTATAAGCGACTGGAGCTACCCGAACCTCAGAGTAGCACCTTGCCGCTACAAGGGCAGTGTCGAGGAGGGCGATCTTGTTATTGCTGCACATAATTACGGCTGCCATTTCGGACATATTTCCAGTCTCAGTACAGGTGATGAGATCATCTTTACAGACGGAAATGGAGTCATGCACACCTACAGCGTAGTCAACAGCGAGCTGATAGGAGGACGAAATATTCCGGCAATGGAGGAGGGCAGCGAGGAATGGGATATCACCCTGTTCACCTGTAACCTGAGCGGAACGAACCGTGTGACAGTGCGTGCGGTGCTGTCTGAATAATGCTGATACAGAAAGTCCGGCTGAAGCTGGACTTTTTTGTATGCAGGATGTATAATGGAGATGGCTTTTGCTATTGGTAAGATCATACGCACAGCAAGCTTCTGACTTAAAAAGCTAAAAAAGCAAATGCTTATTTTGCTTAACAAAAATAAGCAAAAACAAGCAAATACAAGCAAAACAAGCTGTTACTGTAACTGTAACTGTAACTGTTACTGTTACAGTTACAGTTAATATAAAGCAGAGCCGCAGCATTCTGTTTGAAAGCTGCGGTCGGCTCCGGATGAGAAGCAAGGAGGAATTATGAAAGCTGACAGACAATTTGTACTTGACTATGCGGAAGAAAATTACGGCACTGTTCCTGAATATCCGTGGGAGGGAACACCGGACGCAGCTGTTCTCCGGCACAGGACGAACAAGAAATGGTATGGGCTTGTTATGAGCGTAAGCAGAAAAACACTTGGACTTGAAGGTAGCGGCAGTGCTGACATACTCAACGTAAAATGCGACCCTCAGCTTATAGGCTCACTGCTTATGAAGAAAGGCTTTCTGCCGGCGTATCATATGAACAAGACTCACTGGCTGAGCATTCTTCTTGACGGAAGCGTTGACGCTCAGGAGACTGCTATGCTTCTTGACGAAAGCTTCGGACTGACATCCTCCGGAAAGCGCAGAAAATGAGGCTGATTGTTTTCAGAATGGCTACAAATTTCTGAGCGCATCCTGCTATAATAAGCACATAGAATACATCTGTGGAAATGAGGAAATCACCATGATATTCAGAGATAAAAGCTACAGTCCTGAGAAGCGTCTTGCAGACCTTCTGGACAGACTTACGCTTGATGAAAAAATACATATGCTCTCAACTCATCATTACGCTGTACCGAGACTGGGTATAGGCGAGTGGTATATTGGCTGTGAGGTTGCACGAGGCTTTGTTTCAAAGGATCCTGAGGAGATAAGCACTGTCTTTCCGCAGCCTTTGGGTCTGGCTTCAACCTTCGATCCGTCTCTTATGGAAAAGCTTGGAGAGATAGCCGGCGATGAGGCAAGATACTATTACCAAAAGGATAAAAAAGGCAGACTGATGCTGTGGGGGCCTACAGTTGACCCGGAACGTGATCCGAGATGGGGAAGAACCGAGGAGGGCTACGGAGAAGATCCGTTCCTTATTGGTGAAATGACCAAGGCATACACAAAAGGTATGGCGGGCAATGACCCGTATTACTACAAGACCGTGCCTACCCTGAAGCATTTCTGCGCCAACAACAACGAAGAAGGCAGAATGAACTGTTCCGCTGACGTAAGCATGAGAACCCTTCACGAGTATTACTACGAGGCATTCCGTATTCCTATCACAGAGGGCGGTGCACATTCTATCATGTGCGCATACAATGAGCTGGCAGGTGTTCCGGCGTGTATGAATCCTGACCTTGAAAAGCTTGTAAAGGATGAATGGGGACTTGATTTTATTGTGACAGACGGTGCGGATTTTTCTCAGAATGTACTTGCCCATAAGTCCCATAAGAATCACTCAGAGGCTCTTGCAGCGTCAATAAACGCTGGTACTGACGTTATGACGGATAATGCGGAGATGGTAGCAGCGGCAGCGTATAAGGCTCTGGAAAGCGGTATCATGACTGAAGCTGATATTGATAAGGCTGTGGGAAGAAGCCTTGCCGGAAGAATGAGACTGGGCGAATTTGACGATGAGCACCCTTACAAGGATATGGACGTTGTTCCGGACAGCGAAAAGAGCCGCCTTGTAAACAGACGTGCGGCAATGGAGCAAGTGTGCCTGCTGAAGAACGAGGGCTTGCTTCCGCTTGCAAAGGGAAAGACTATAGCAGTCATAGGTCCTGTTGCCGATGAAAATTACCGTGACTGGTATACAGGCGTTGCAGGATATGCGGTAAGCATCCGTGAGGGAATAGAGGAAGCCTTCGGAGCTGAGAATGTCACCTTTGATAACGGCTATGATATTGCAGCACTGCGTTCCTGCTGGAATGGCAAATATCTTTCTGTAGGCGAGGACGATACTGTCCGTGCTGAGGCTGATGGAATAGGCGTATCAGAAAGCTTCGAGTACCACGACTGGGACTTCGGAAGCCTCAATTTCAAGTCCTGCAAAAACGGCAAGTACGTTTTCGAGAACGGCACATACAAGGCAATAAGCGATACGCCCTATGAATGGTTCATCCGTGAATGGTTCAAGCCCACACAGCTTCCTGACGGTACATGGAGATACAAGGCTTGGTTTGACTGGGATATGGATATTGCCGTTCAGGAGGACGGTACTCTCAGAGCAGTTCCGGCGGCACGTCCATCAGCTGACAGACGCTTTGAACGTGTAATTGTGGAAAACGGTGCAGAGCGTGCAGCTGCACTTGCGTCAAGGGCTGATATAGCTGTAGTTGTACTTGGCAATCATCCTATGCAGGTCGCAAGAGAATGCTACGACCGAAAGAGCCTTGCACTTCCGAAGCACCAGCAGGAGCTTATCCGTGCTGTAAGAAAGGCAAATCCCAATACAGTTCTGGTAATAGCAGCAAGCTATCCATTCTCTATATGCGAGGAGCAGGAGACAGTACCTGCGATCATATATACAACTCATGCAGGAGCTGAGCTTGGTACAGCTGTTGCAGCAACTCTTACCGGTGACAACAATCCTGCTGCACGCTGTCCTATCACATGGTACACCTCAGAGCATGAGCTTCCGGATATTATGGAGTACGATATCATTACCCATGACAGCACATACCTCTACTACACCGGAAAGCCCCTCTATGCTTTCGGTCACGGACTTTCTTATTCAAGCTTTGAATACAGCAATATGACTGTAAAACAGACCGATACAGCTGTTCTTTGCACAGTGGATGTTGAAAACACCTCTGACCGTGACGGCGATGAGGTAGTGCAGATATATTTCCGTCAGGACGCTCCAAGTGTAAAGCGTCCCATAAAGCAGCTGTGCGGCTTTAAGAGAGTGCATATCAGGGCGCATGAAAGAGTTGCGGTTACGATTGAAGTGCCTATGCGTGCACTGGAGTTCTATGACGTATCAAGAGAAAAGCGTACAGTAGAGACAGGCAGCTATACATTTATGGCAGGTGCGGCTTCTGATGATATACGCCTGACAGTGCAGTCTGAGATCATGGGTGAGACTATACCGCCGAGAGAGCTGTCGAAGAAAACAATGCTCAAGAATTACGACGGCATCCGTAGTGTCAGAATGGACTTCTCATATCATGTGAACGACTGGTACATGATAAGCGGAGACTGGGGCGGAAGCGTTATTCTGAAGAATGCAGAGCTGAAGAATTATACTTCTGCGGAAATTCTGGCGGCAGCACCATGCAATCCGTCTGAGATCGAGGTCTATGCAGGAGACAGGCTTCTCGGCAAAGCTCAGATAAAACCGGCTGAAAACAGGGACGCATTCAGTGCGTACAGCATTCCGCTGGAGAAGTATGACGGTGTTGCTGATGTTAGGCTGGAGCTGAAGGGTATGGTCAGTGTTTATAGTGTGCAGTTTGCATGATGATGTCATCAGTACAATGATTTGTCATAACTTAAAACTGATTTTTCGGAGGAAAATATGCGTGACAAATTGTTAAAATTAAAAAGCACTGCGAATAAGATTATAGCTGAAGATATCTGGTGGAAGTATAACTGGGCTCTTGACGATGAAAGTCAGTTATCTGATGATGTTGTTGCAAAATTGACAGAGTCGCTGGATAGCTTTATAGATACACTATATCGGAATTATCCGGTGTTTACTGAAGAAA
>JAZNOB010000082.1:0-3096 GCA_045580565.1 Ruminococcus sp. | reverse complement strand
GCAATTGGTATAGTTACTGGCGGTGGATATAATTCGGAAGAAGGTATGTATATAGGTACATATGGAGTCCGCGTTACTACAGATATACTTCATTTTTATTTGAACAATAGTTATCTGTAAACGAATGAGGAGGGATGATTTTTATGAAAGCAAGAATTTTTTTGGCACTGCCTATGTGCGTATTACTGCTGACAGGTATCTTATCAGCAAATGTCAATGCAGAGGGAATTAACGAAGTGAGTGTTAGATCTGTTGTATTTGAAGATGGTACTATTCTTACAACAATTGACGCTCATAATGGAAATGTGGAAAGCACATATTACACTGTAAATCGTAATGATGCATACAGAAGATATGACAGTGATAAAGGATATATTATCAATGTCTGCTGCAAGGATGCAGCTGTATTTGAAAATGGAATTTCAGGTAAGTATTCGTTTTATATGCTGGATGATGGCAGTTATGCAATAGGAATTGATGAAAACAGCAGATTTTATTATTCCGGCTTAGCTTATGATGATGTTTCAGCGATGGTTACAGAGTTTCTTGCATCCGAAAATATAGTAAGCGTTGCTGTCCAGAAAGGATACCAGAGATTAGATGGACAATTTCTGGAAATGACCCAGATCATTGATGTGTACTCTGAGGCTGAAATAACAGCTGATGATTTTAAATGGGCTGAGGATCAGGGGTATTCAATCAGCAGCATTGAAGAAACGGAGTACGGCTATTATGAAGTCACTATGAGCTTTCCGGATGATATAGAATACTGGAATGGTATATATACATTTATGCTTAATTGTATGGATATGCAGGATGTGTATGCAGTAAAGAATTCCATAATAGAAAAATCAATTTGGGTAGCTCCGCAGTATGAAACGGTTGAAATGTACACGAATACGCTCACCGGCGACGCCGACTCCAGCGGTACGGTGGATCTTGACGACGCAGTCCTCATTCTTCAGCACTATGCAAACACAGCCGCAGGAATATCGCCTGCTTCAGCTGATACAGACCTTATGGATGTGAATGGCAGCGGTACAGTAGATCTTGATGACGCAGTAGAAGTACTTACTATATATGCGGAAACAGCAGCCGGACTCAGATAGTATATGAAAGCACCTGATGTTATATCAGGTGCTTTTTCTGTAAATTCTTTCAATTTCGGCTCTCACCAATTTTCCAGAGCCTCAGCGCATAAAGAGACAATACCTGCAAATACTACTTCCACAAACCGAAAATTACGGAGGTAAAAACAATGAAGGCTACAGGAATCGTAAGACGAATCGACGATTTGGGTCGTGTTGTAATTCCTAAGGAGATCCGCAGGACAATGCGTATCCGTGAGGGCGATCCTCTTGAAATTTATACCAGCAGTGACGGCGAGGTCATCTTCAAAAAGTACTCGCCCATAGGTGAGATCAGCGAAAATGCAGCACAGGTTGCAGATATCATGCACAGGCTCTCCGGCTGTCCGGTTGCTGTGTTTGACCGTGACCATGTTATTTCTATTTCCGGAGCTGCAAAGAAGGAGTGGAATGCAAGACGTGTTTCACCGGAGCTTGAGGAGCTTATGGAGAACAGAAAACAGTTCTATTCGGAAACAGGCAGCGGTTCATTTATTCCGGCAGAGGGCGTTGATAAGGGCGCAGTTGCGTGCCTTCCCATTATTTCCTCAGGTGATGTTACCGGTGCAGTCGCATTTCTTGAAAATGGTACAGATTCAAGACTCAGCGAAAGTCAGAAAACACTCATTCAGGCAGCGTCGCAGTTTCTGGGAAAGCAGATCGAGCTGTAAATACTATAAAGAGACTGCTGCGGTGCGGCAGTCTTTTTTATGTCATATGCTTCGGTGAAGGTGCATATAAATACAAACAACAGTAATTTTTATGGAGGTACACTATGCCAGCAAAGACTCCTGATGATTATATGAGAGAAATGATGGAGATGCACAGACGAGCCAGTGCTTCTCAGAATCAGGTCACAAGACCTGAGCTAGCGCCAAGACCTGAACCAGCGCCCAGACCTGAGCCAGCGCCAAGACCTGAACCAGCGCCAAGACCTGAGCCAGCGCCAAGACCTGAACCAGCGCCAAGACCTGAACCAGCGCCAAGACCTGAACCAGCGCCAAGACCTGAGCCAGCGCCCAGACCTGAGCCAACGCCCAGACCTGAGCCAGCGCCCAGACCTGAGCCAGCGCCAATACCTGAACCTGAGCCAATGCCGGACCCCGAACCGCCGGTAATTATTCCATCTGATACACCGCCGCCTGAAACCTCATTCGGGTGGCTTCAGGTCACGGCAAGAGCAGCGTCTCAGGCACAGCCTCTTGAGGGCGTTTCTGTGCAGATAACAAGAGGCGATGAATTGCTTTACTCGTTGGTTACAGACCAAAGCGGTAAAACACCGAGAGTCCAGCTGCCGGCACCTGCTATAACAAATACGCCTGTACAGCCTTTCAGCATATATAATGTTTCCGCATATCTTGAAGGATATACGAGACTGAAAAGCGAGGCTGTGCCGGTTTTTTCAGGAGTTACGTCACTACAGCCCTTTTCAATGATACCTTTGCCTGAGGGAACAGCCGCTGACAGCCAGACTGTGAATCAGAATACTGAGCCTGAATTCTGAGGAGGTGACTGAATGCCGACAGGAGAACCCTTTATTCCGGAAACAATAACGGTGCATCTTGGCACGCCTGACAGCAATGCTGAGAATGTAACGCTGCCATTTCCCGATTACATCAAAAACGTAGCATCCAGCGAAATATATCCTACATGGCCGGAGTCTTCGCTCCGTGCAAACATATACGCAATCGTAAGCTTTGCTCTTAACCGTGTATATACAGAGTGGTACAGGGTAAGGGGATATGACTTTGATATTACAGATAACACCCAGTACGATCAGAAATTCATTAAGGGCAGGCAGGTCTTCGAGAATATATCTCAGATAGTTGATGAAATATTCGATGACTATGTGCGCAGGCAAGGCACTGTTGAGCCGCTGTTTACAGCTTTCTGCAACGGCACTACATCTACCTGCGACGGACTTTCTCAGTGGGGTACAGTTCAGCTTGCGGAGGATGGTCTTGTGCCC
>JAZNOB010000081.1:0-9686 GCA_045580565.1 Ruminococcus sp. | reverse complement strand
TGAATTGTAGTTTATATGTGCCGAAGGCGTGAGGTCGGGGATTGCGGGTAGAAAAGTAAGCTGAAGTTTCAGCATTACTGCGCTTTTTACAATCCCCTCTGTCAGCTGCGCTGGCAGCTCCACTTACTAAGGGGAGCCTTTTAGTGGTGCGCTTTGCGCATTTGCTTTGCACACTAAACTACAATTTGCAGCCACAAAAAAGCACCGGACGTCAAATCCGGTGCTTTCCTATTATATTCATCTAATTCTCACAGCTGCTTCAAGCCGGGACATGATCCGCTCAATATCCTCAGCCCTTGCAAGTTCCTGTGAAAATGCTGTGGCTGCTCCTGCGGCAGTGCCTGTATGCAGTGCTGTCTGATAGTCTCCCGAATCAAGCCATCCGGCTAAAAATCCAGCAACCATAGAATCCCCTGCGCCTACAGAGTTCACTACAGTGCCCTTTGCCGCTGGCTGGAAATATACCTCTCCATTCTCCGCACAAAGAACAGCTCCTGCGCCTGCCATGGAAACAAGTACATTCCGTGCACCCATCTCCTGAAGCTTAAAGCCATATTCCGCCGATTTTTCAGCTGTATCAACCGTGCAGCCGAATATTGCGCCAAGCTCATGATTGTTGGGCTTTATAAGAAACGGTCTGTGCTCCAGCGTATCAAGAAGAGCCTGTCCTTCTGTGTCAACTATAAACAGCACGCCCCTTTCACTGAGACCTGCCATTATTTCACTGTATATACCCTTGCCAAGACCCTTTGGAATGCTTCCGGCAAGTACAAGTATGTCGCCGTTTCCAAGAGCACTGAGCTTCCGGAGAAGGCGGCTTTTTTCATCATCGGTGATCTCGTCGCCCTGACTGTTGATCTCAGTCTCCTCACCAGCGTGAAGCTTTACGTTTATTCGGGTAAAACCCTTTTCCAGCATTACAAAATCACAGTTACAGCCCTTTTCCCTGAGCTGTCTTACAAGCTCTTCACCTGTAAAGCCTGCTGCAAAACCTGTAAGCACACTGTCTCTGCCAAGCTCCCTGAGTACCTGGGAAACATTTACGCCCTTTCCGCCTGCAAGACAAAAAGCGCCGGACGCACGGTTGGTACATCCGGTTTTTAATGCTTCAAGCTGCATGACAAGGTCGATCGCAGGATTCAGCGTCAATGTATAGATCATCAGTATCTCATCCTCGGTTTCTGTATCGTAAGCCTTGCTGTATTCTTCATAGAACCTGCAAGCAGCAGCCATGCACAGTTCTGTACGTTCTTTCTGTTGGGAAATTCAGACAGAAGGTGGTCGTTTACTATGACATTGTCAGGCGAAATTCCGTAGCCTGCTGATACAACATAATCAACAAGAGCACCCTTCAGCTTGCCTCGTACCATAGCGTTCTTCATGAAGGCTGTATTATTGCCGTGAAGTACGGTATTCTGGAAGTCAAGAGTTCCGTCATACAGCTCCAGATTCATGCTCATAAGATCGCACGCCTTCAGTATAATATCAGCGTTGTCAACGCTGAGCTTACATGACTTCTTTATTGTAACATTCGTAAGATCCAGCTCTCCGCCGCTGCTGGCTGTCAGAGTATCAAGCTCAATATCTTCAAGCACAAGATTACAGCTCTCAGAATTAAGATCAAGCATTTTCACTGAATCCGGCACCAGAAGCTCCATATTCGCCGGATAGGGTGAAATACACTTTATATGCAGCACATTATTATACGCAAAAACCCTCATGCAGTTTTCAGTAAGCTCGTCTGCACGCAGACGTACCATATGATGAGAATTGCGTGTTATTGTAATCGTTCCGTATTTCAGCTCAGTTCTTATGCAGCCTACGCCTTCTCTGATTACATAATCCATATCCATCCCTCACTTTGATATAATTTTATCTCACACAAATTTGTACTCTTTATTTCAATTCTGTTATAGACAAAAATTGTCGTACCATCATTTCTTTTGTATAATTTTTTCCTTTTTACATCCCACATTATTATTATAACGTATAATTATTTGTTTGTCAAGTACTGCAATTCATTTTTAAAAATGACTAAGTATGCAGGTGCTTCGTGCTTTTGTATATCTGCATGAAAAACATTTTGTGCAATATGCCGAAAATCAGCCCATAAAGAACTTTCTCTGAAAAACTTGAAGAAAAACCTTCAAGTTTTTCAGACACGGGACTATTTGTAGAGGGGCAACTCTCAAAATAGCAGGAAAGGAGTAAAATAAAATGGTCAAGGAACAGCAGGCTGCCGCATTCTGCGGATATTATTCAAGACTCGGAAATATCCGTGAAGCGGCCGTAAGGGCAGGCTTTCCGCCTGAGGAGGCTCTGGACGCTGGCATACGCATTCTTCAGAAGCGCAAGTACCAGCGGCTTATTAAAAGTATCCGTGAGGCTCTTTCGGAGGATATCCATACTCAGGTCATGTGCGGTCTCAGGAGACTTGCTTCCGGCGACTGCAACGACGCTGTAAGGCTGGTGATGCAGGGCGAGGAGCTTTCGGCTGAGGAGATAATGAAGCTTGACCTTGGGAATGTGTCGGAGCTGAAAAGAGTCAAGGGCGGCGGTGTGGAGGTGAAGCTTTTCGACAGGCAGAAGGCTCTTGAAAAAATGATGGAGTATGCCGGAAATGCCGACCAGCGTGCGGCAGCAAGAAGCCTTCTCAGTGCACTTGCAGGAGCTGATGAGGATGGAGTTTAAGCCATTTTCTAAAAAACAGCGGCTTGCCCTCCAGTGGTGGGCGCTTCCCGAAACAAAGGGCTTCGACGCTGTTATATGCGACGGCGCTGTAAGAAGCGGCAAGACTCTTTGTATGTCCATGGGCTTTGTGCTCTGGGCAGCAGCATCCTTTGACGGCGGCAGCTTTGCCATATGCGGCAAGACCATAACCTCACTGAGACGGAATCTGGTGACGCCTCTTTTGCAGACTCTCAGGAGCCTTGGCTTTACCTGTCAGGAAAAGACCAGCCGGAACTACGCTGATATTTCCATGGAGGGCGAAAGCTCCAACAGGTTCTACTTCTTCGGCGGCAAGGATGAGGGAAGTGCGGCTCTTATACAGGGCATGACACTTTCCGGTGTGCTGCTGGACGAGGTTGCACTTATGCCACGCTCATTTGTGGAACAGGCAATAGCCCGATGCTCCATTACCGGTTCAAGACTCTGGTTCAACTGCAATCCGGAGAATCCGGCACACTGGTTTTACCGTGAGTGGATATGCAGGCGGCAGGAGAAGAACGCTCTCTATATTCATTTTACAATGGCGGACAATCCCTCTCTCTCTGAAAACATCCGCCGAAGATATGAGAGACTCTACTCAGGCACGTTCTATGAAAGATTCGTCCTTGGAAAATGGACTCAGACCGGCGGTCTTGTGTATCCTATGTTCCAAAAAGACAAGCACACTGCATATCCTCCGGATGGCTGCACGGATTATGTGATATCCTGCGACTACGGTACTGTGAACCCGTCCTCCTTCGGTTTGTGGGGAAAGTCGGGGGATATCTGGTACCGGATACGTGAGTATTACTACGACGCTCGAAAGGCTGGCATATCCCGTACAGACGAGGAGCACTACAGAGAGCTTTGCGCTTTAGCTGGAGACAGGAATGTGCGTAAGGTCATAATCGACCCCTCGGCGGCAAGCATGATAGCCTGCATTGAAAGGCACGGAAGGTTTCGTGTGATGCGTGCAGACAACAGAGTCCTGACAGGAATACAGCGTGTAAGCGAGGTGCTTACCTCCGGAAAAATACGCATCAGCCCTGACTGCGCTGATACTCTCCGTGAATTTTCCCTTTACTGCTGGGATGAGGGAGCAAAGGGCGACTGTCCTAAAAAGGAGCACGACCATGCAATGGACGACTTGCGGTATTTCGTTATGTCTGAGCTTTCTGAGGACAGAGACGATTTCTTTGCAGCCTCTGCAAGAAGAAGAAAGGAAAGGTGATGTGAAATGGGTTTGTTCCGAAAGAGAAATCCGCCGGATATCCCGAAAAATCAGCAGCTGATGTATTCCGCTGCAAGACCTGCCGGCAGGAAGGCGCATACAGATATTCCGCCGGCGGCTGAAACGGAGCTGTATAAGCAGATACGCTTCGCAGTTCCCATACTTGACGCTGCCATCGGGAAGATAGTGCGTCTTACAGGAAGCTTCGAGCTTCGCTCCAGCGACCCTGCCATGCAGAAGAGTCTCGATCATTTCGTGAAAAATGTACCGGTGGGTGCGACTATGCGCTCACTTCAGTCCTTTGCGGATATCTACCTTGACAGTCTGCTGACCTTCGGCAACGGTCTGGGTGAGATGTGCATTGACCCGAAAACAAGAACGCTGGCGGCTCTCGTATGCGGCGATCCCTCTCAGGTGATAGTAACGCCCTCAGAGACTGCGGGGCAGTGCCGCTTCTGGTATCCGCCTAAGGACAGCCAGAGTGAACCAAGACCTCTTGCTCATCCTGAAAGAATACTTTTCACCGCACTTTCGCCGCCTGCCGGTGAGATAAGGGGCGTATCAGTTCTCAGGGGACTGCCTGCACTCAGTGAGATACTGCTGAGGATATACGAATGTATCGGGCAGAACTACGAACGCTCCGGCAACGTGCGGTATGCTGTGGTGTATAAGCCCGGCAGTGACCCGTCTGACCGTGCATATGCAGGCGAGCGTGCACGTGCCATTGCAAGAGAATGGAGCGACGGCATGGCTGCGGCTGCGGCTGGTGAGGTGAGGGATTTTGTCTGCGCCGGCGATGTGGAGATAAAGGTCATCGGTGCGGAAAATCAGCTTATTTCAACAGAAGTGCCTGTAAGACAGCTTCTGGAGCAGATGATCTCCAAGCTGTCGATACCGCCGTTCCTGCTGGGACTGAACTGGAGCAGCACTGAGCGTATGAGCAGTCAGCAGGCTGACATTCTCACCTCGGAGCTGGAGTACTTCCGCAGACTCCTGTCACCGGTACTTTGCAGGATAGGCGAGACCTTCCTCAGACTCTCTGGTTCTGACGCTTCCGTTGATATTGAATGGAGCAATATCAGTCTCAAGGATGAGACTGAGCTTGCGCAGGCGAGACTCTGGAATGCACAGGCGGAGGAGATTGAGAGGAGTGGCGCTGCAAATTCAGATATCCTTTAATAAAGGCATCCGGCTTATCTGAAAACCTCTGAAAACCTCCCCTTAGCAAGGGCACCCGTAGGGCGTGCGTTAGCTGAGGTGGCACGCCGAAGGCGTGACGGATGGGATTGCAACCAGCGAAGTTTACTAAGTTTTATAGTCAGCTTTTCTAACCACAATCCCCTCAGTCAGCTAACGCTGACAGCTCCCCTTACTAAGGGGAGCCTTAAGCGGAATATGTTAAATTAAAATATTTTGTCATTCTGAAAGGAGAAAATCATATGTATAACAACATTCGTCTTGAAAAGGGTATGTACCATCTGTCCGGCAAGAGCTTTACTGAAGCACTGGAGGCTCTTGACCCCTCATCTCAGTACGCTGATACACCTCTTGCAAAGCTGGACGCTTACGAAAGACAGCTCAAGCGCTTTGACATCCGCATCAGCGGTGCAAACTGCGACAGAGTGGAGAAGTTCTTCACCTCTACCGAAAGTGCGGTGCTGTTCCCTGAGTTCATCCGCAGAAGCATCCGTCAGGGTATCGACAGCTCTGTTCTGTCTGAGATCTCCGCTGCGGAGACTAAGTGCTCATCCTCTCAGTATCTCGGCTGTGAGCTGGATGATTCAGTTTCCTATGATACCATCACCGACCAGAACGGTGAGCTGCCTCAGACTCAGATCTCTGAGCAGACAACGCCCCTTATCCTCAAGAAGTACGCTCGTGCTATCCACATTTCCTATGAGGCTGTACGCAGACAGAGACTGGATGTTCTCTCCGTTATGCTCAAGAGCGTGGGCATGAAGCTGGGCAATGCTATTGTGAAGTCCGCTGTTTCCGTGCTGAAGTCCGAGGCTGGCTCTACTGCCGCTATTGCAGGCTCTGCTCTTGCATACAGTGACCTTGCTTCTCTCTGCGGAAAGTTCAAGGACTTCAGTCTCAACACAGTCATTGCTTCACCCGCAGTTCTGGCAGAAATTCTCACTATGGATCAGATGGTTGAAAGCTCCTCTGACGATCCCGGCAAGGCTATGCTGCCCTTCGGTGCACGTATCCTGAAAACTGCTCAGCTGGATGACAACACCATCATCGGCATCGACAAGGACTTCGCTCTTGAAATGATCTCCGGTACTGACCTTATCATGGAGACTGACAAGCTCATCGACAGCCAGACCTCTACCATCACAGTTTCCGTTCAGGCTGGTTTCCGCAGCATCATGAGCGACGCTATCCACGTACTTACAAAGTAAACAGAAAGGAGCATTTTATGGAGATTACACCTGAAATGCTCACACAGCTCAGCACCTACACCCGCCGTGCATTTACGGCGGATGAGGTGTATATTTTCAGAGTGAGACTGTGTGACAACGACATAGACCGTGACGGCGAGAGATTCTCCCTGAAGGCTCTCGACGAATTATGCGCTCTCTTTGAGGGCAAGACAGGAGTTTTCGACCACAATCCCTCCGGCGAAAAACAGACTGCACGTATTTTCAAGACGGAAATCGAAACTGACGAAAGCCGCACTACTGATGCCGGTGAGCCTTATACCTCGCTGTGCGCCTATGCCTATATGGTAAGGACTGAGGGAAATGCTGATCTTATCCGTGAAATAGACGGCGGTATCAAGAAGGAGGTAAGCATCTCATGCAGTGCAGGCTCTCATACCTGCAGCATATGCGGCAAGGACAGACGTATCGCACCCTGTACCCATGCTGTCGGTCAGAGATACGGCGGCAAGGTATGCCATGTGGTGCTGTCACAGATAACCGATGCCTATGAGTGGAGCTTTGTGGCTGTGCCGGCACAGAGAAACGCAGGCGTTACCAAGCACTATGGTCAGAATAAATCCGCTGAGACAGATTCTCAGCTTTTCCACTGTCAGAGACTCCTTAAACAGATCGAGGAGCGCACACGTAAGGAGGTCATGGGGCTTCACTGTGTAAATTCCGGCAGTGCTTCTGCAAAGGCATTTTCCATGGCGGCGGCACGCATGGATCTGGAGGAGCTGCTGGCTCTGCGTGACGAGCTTGAAGCGGAACAGGAAAAGTCTCCTGAACGTCAGCTTTGCGAGATGAAGTCAGGTGAAAACAGTCTTTCAGAATTCTGCATAAGATAGGAGGTCTGCACATGAACAAGGAAAGAGTCAAGGCGATATTTTTAGAGCTTACCGGAAAGCCTGAGATAACGCCATATCTCCTCTATACGGACTGCGCTGCGGAAAAGGTCTCACGGCTTATTAAGCCTGAATTCAGGGAGAATATCCCTGACTGCGTACATTCCTACGCTGCGGCACTTGCGGCGCAGATGCTGAGCTTCAGAGATTCCGCCGGTGACGGACTGGTCTGCACTGAAGCCGGCACTGCTCCGGCACAGCGTGACACCTCCGACAGAAGAGCTGCCGCAGACGTTCAGGCTGACCTGTGGAAAGCTATCTGTGCGCCGTACCTTTTTGACGAGGAGTTCGTCATGAGATCAATCGGAAAGGAGCGTCCGCCTCATGCTGAGAGCATATCTTCAGAAGCTGAAAACACTGATTGAAGCAGACTGTCCCTTTGAAGTGCGAATTGCACATTCAGGTGAAAGGATGCCGGAGAAGCGTCCCTTTATCGTGCTTGGCGTGAAGTCCGCTGCCACTGATCTTTCGGCGGCTGTTACCGGCAGCTGTATACGGTATCCGGTGACGGCGGTGATATCTGCGGCGGTTTATGCGCCTGTTTCCATGCCCTCTGATGAAACAGGAAGAATACTTACAGCCTATGTTCTGCCTGTTATTGCCGCAGAAAAGGCTGCCATATGCGGCGTTTCCGAGGACAGCACATACTGCACCAGACAGACCGGCTGCCACAGAACAGAGCTTCAGGTGCGCATCAAGGGCGTGTATACTGTAGAATGGGAGGGCGGTACATGAGTGAATTTGAGAGCAGCTTCTTTTCACATTCTGAGAGAAGCTTTCCGGTGACTATAGGAGAGGTGACCTTTTATGTGCAGAGCTGGCAGCTGTCTGCCCAGCGCATATTCTCCGAGCAGTCCGCCGCTGACGGCGCAAGCGTTATAACAAACAGCTCACAGCGTGGCAGACGTCTTGTGCTTGAGGGAATATGGGTGACGGACAGTGAGCCGGATAGTCTTATCCTGCTTCTTGACGGCTGCATAAGCAGCGGTGAGGGCTTTGATCTTATCCTGAGACAGCTTGTATTCACGGATTGCAGGCTGATGAAATATACTGCCGAGGAAAAAGGGGACGAGCCTTATGTAAGGCTCAGACTGGAGCTTTTTGCTCTTGTCCCTCCGAAGGAGGCTGACGCTGAATGAATACATCTGTGCTTATAGTTCTCTTTTCCACTGACGGCAATTCATACAGGTTCTATGAGCCGGTGCAGTTTGTTTTCCGGAAGGAGAAATACACGCCCTTTACCGAGCTTTCCCTTACCGTTCAGGACAAGGAGGGCATCGTGCCCGCACTCTGTACCTTCAACAGAATAGTGCTTGCTGTAAGCGGCTTCGGACTTCATGACGGGCTTATTGACAACGCAGACTTCCGCATTGAAAAGGGCGTCTCTGTTATAAGCGTCCGGTCTCGTGGCTTTACGTCTCTGCTCCTGAACAACGAAATGGTACCGGGTCTGCATTACACCATGTCCATAAACAAGCTGATGCAGGAGTACTACACCTTTCCTTTTCCGGTAAAATGGAAAAACGACAGCACTGCCTGCAATTACATCTATGTAAAGCCCCATCGTTCCATGTGGGACAGCGTTGTGAATATGGCGTTCAAGCTTTACGACTGCTATCCGTATATCAGATATACCAACGAGATAAACTTAGAGCCTCATGAGGATCCCAAAGACAGGAGCTTTTCCAGAAGCGAGTACATAGCCGCTGGCTGGACGACCTCTGCCAAAAGTCTCCTCAGCGACCTGCATATGCAGGATATTGAGGGAAACTACGAAACCTACAATCTTAACAGTCCTCAGGCTGAGGATATGTACATAGTCCGCCACAAGCAGGTTGCCTTTGACCGGCAGTATCTTGACGAGCCGGATCGTTCAATGGAGCTGACATTTGCACTTGCGGCAAAGGGCTGGCGCAAAAGATATGTGACTATCGCAGGCTACGAGAGCCTTGACCTGTACGACTTCGCAGCTGCTGAGGGAGTATTTGACAGCGCAAGGATATGCGCTGTGACGGTTACAGGCAATGCCGCCGGCGTGAGGACTACGTATACGGTTTACGAAGATAATCTGACAAAATAATTGTCATAAGCACCGACGGCTGCATAGTATATATAAACTCCGTAGTGAAGGAGAAGTATCTATGCAGATTCCGTCGGTGCCTTTATCGTCTCTAAGCGAGGGCGAAAGGGCTGTAATAATATCAATTCATCTGGAAAAGGCGCTTACTGACCGGCTCAGGTCTATGGGTCTGATCGCTGGTACGCCTGTGACCTGTATACGCAGGAAGAACAGAAGTCTTATTGCGGTACGTGCACGTGGAGCAGTTACGGCTATGAGACTCCGTGACGCCGGGCTTGTTATGGTTCAGATGGTTGGGTGAATTGTAGTTTGCAGCTGGCGCCAGCTGCACCGCA
>JAZNOB010000080.1:0-21030 GCA_045580565.1 Ruminococcus sp. | reverse complement strand
ATTCCTTCCAGTATTTCTTCTAATTTCAGTTTTTTCATATGCATTTCTCCCTCTTGGTTGCTTTCCTTCCTCTATTTTACCATACTTTTGCTTTTTGCGGAAGACACAGTTCACAATTTTTTTACTGATGAAATTGCCGTGGGGATTTATGTCGCAAAAGGACGCAAAAAAGCGGCACGGATAAACCGTGCCGCCTTTAAAGCTAATCAGTTAAGATCGACTTACGCACCTGTTACAGGGAGAGAATCAATCTTTACAACGAGGAATCTCAGAAGAGCGTTAGCGTCGCTGCCGTTCAGAACGCCGTCAGCTGCACACTCAGCGTTGATTTCCTGCTGTGCATTGAATGTGATCTGCTTTGCAAGATACTTGTTCATGTAAACCAGGTCAACCATGGAAACCTTGCCATCGAGGTTTGTATCGCCGATGAGCTTCTCACCAGGCTGAGCTGTAGTTACAGTAGTAGTTGTTGTTGTAGTTGTTGTTTCTGTACCAGATGTTGTTGTCTTGGAAGTTGTTGTTCCGGAAGGATCAACCAGCGGAGCTTCGTCTTCCAGGAAGGATGCGATCCATACCAGAGGAGAGTTCCAGTTGATTGTACATTCGTTTACAGACCAAGCCTCAACGTTGTCGAGGAAGCATACCATAGGAGCAACTTCGCCAGCCTTGTAGCCCTTACCCTGAATCATCGGGTCCTGCATCTGGGAGTTCGGACCACCGGAGAGAACGCCCTTAGGAGCAGACGGGAAGTTTGCATCGAGCTGGTTAGACCACCATCTGTGGTGAGGATGCTTCAGCATATTCTCGCCGTAACCAGTTACATAGGACTGTTCGAGAACGTTTCTACCCATCAGGTAGTCCATAGCTGTGGATACACCGCTGATGTACTGAGCTTCCTTGTCGATGTCATAAGCGAGACCCATACAGATAGCGTTGTTTACAACCATGGAGTTTGAACCCCACTCATAACCGTTTACGAGAGTCTTCTTTGTGATACCGTCAGCCAGTGTCCAAACCTCTGCTTCGTAGTCGTGACCAACATAAGGTACACCGAAGTCAGATTCGTCCTCGAGCTTCAGGAAGTAGTCAGCTGCATTCTTTACAGAGTTCTGAATTGTTGTCAGTTCGTCAGCAGTCAGCAGGCCCTTTTCAACCAGAGAAGCGCCGTTGATGCAGAGAGAGAATGTACCCAGAGATGAGAGAGTACCCCATGTGAAAGCAGTTGCAGAACCGTTGTTCTCACCGCCGTACAGAGCTGTCTCAACAGAGAAGCAGGAACCAGACTCATCATCGTAGGAGAGCATATCTGTCTTATAAGCAGCGTCGCCAGTTGTGATGTACAGTTCGCAAGCTGCCCAGTAGAATTCGTCAGTTACGCAAGTGTCGCCGTAAGGGCCACCACCCTTGTTCTGTGCCAGAGGAGCATACAGTGATGTGTGATCTGCATATTCGTCCGGAACTGTTGTGTAAGGCTCATATGTCTTCTTTGCAGCTTCATAAGCCTTCTTAGCCAGAGTGATGCACTCATCTGCTTCTGCAGCGTCATAAGGCTGGATCAGACGAGCGAACTGTGCCAGTGCACCAGCAAAGTTCAGAGTAGCTGCGTATGTCTTAGGCTTAACGATACGTGTCAGTTCGCCAGCTTCTGTACGTGCTGTAGCGTCTGCCGGAGAAACTGCCAGAGCTGTCCACTTATAGTCGTGGATCTTGTGGTAAACCATGCCGTCAGCCGGATCCTGCATAGTCTTGAAGAAGTCGATTTCGATCTGTACTTCGTCGAGAATGTCAGGAGTGCCGTTGCCGTTTTCAGGAATTGTAACAGTGCCGCTGTTGTCAGCCCACTTGTCAATGAAATCCTGATTGCCGCTGTTCAGTGCACGCTCATAGATAGAAAGCAGAGTCCAGATAGAAACACCGCCGTTTACAACGTACTTACCGTGCTCACCAGCGTCATACCAACCACCGGTTGTATCGATAGAACCGTTGCTTGTTTCAACGTCAGCGTCGGAAGGAATGATGTATACCCACTTGGACTGGATGTAAGCTACGTCCTTTGTATGACCAGCGTCACGAGCCAGATCAGCAGCTGTAGCCTTTGCACCATAAGGGTTCTCAGAAACGATGTACTGAGCTTCGATATCTACACCAGAACGGTTCTGGTAGAAGTAGTTCATAGCTTCAGTTGTCAGATCGCCGTAGATGTCGTTGCCGATATCGAAAGGCAGAGACTCCTTGCCATCGCAAGTGATTGTGTAACCTGTACCCTCTTCCTGGAAGTCAGAGAAGTCGATTACCTGGTTGTATGTGTTGGAAGCGTCGCACAGAGTTGTACCGCCGGTTGTTGTGCCTGTGTATACAGTATTGCCGGAAGAATCCTTAACCTGGAATTCCTTAGCTGTACCGTCAGCAGCGTCAAGAACGAGAGTAGCCTTCTTAGCGAGCTTTGTGAAGTAACCGACCTGGTTTACTTCAACGCCTTTGATCTCATATACACCTTCATGAACATAGTCAGACTTATCATCTGTCATGTCGATGAGACACATATTATCGAACTTGATAACCTTACCTTCGTGTACGCAGATGAAGTCATTGTACGGAGAAGTACCGCCCAGGTGGAATGTCCACTCACCTACACCCTCAGCTGTCTTATCCGGTGTAAATTCGTAAGCATAGTTAGTCCACTTGTTAGCAGGAAGTGTGCTGTTCTTCCAAGCGTCCCAACCCATACCGTAGTCGATCTGCTGACCGGATGAGCTTGCGCTTCTCAGTGCAGATTCGATGCCAGCCATATCCTTGCCCTCAACCTGTGAATAATCGAGAGAAAGAATCTGACCGTTACCATGCCACAGTTCAGCGTCATCGTTTGTCATATCGCCGAGCTTAGCATAGATCTTTGCGTCTGTGTCATCTGTCCATACAGAGTAGCTGATACGATACTTGTGACCAGACTCGATTGTCAGACCTCTGTGACGGAACTGACAGTCCCAACGACCTTCACCGTCGTTAGAGAGACCACCCGGATTTGTAATCAGGATGTTGTAGCAGCCGTCTGTGATTTCGAACTTCATTGTACCTGTTGCGGATTCGCAGATGTGCCACGGGAGACCTGCACCGTCGTTGAAGTCACCGTGACCAAGTTCCTGACCTGCATATGCGGTCAGAGAAGTCATGCCAGCCATAAGAGCAGATGCAGATACTGCAGCTGTCATTACGCCTGCGAGCAATCTCTTGCTCATTTTTGTCTTTGGCATAAGTTATCCTCCTTAAATAAATGAATATAAATGTGATTCGGAGTGCCTCACGGCATTCCAGTTAACGTAATCCCCTGCCGGTAATCCGGAGAGCTGAAAATAGCGCAGTACGCCTCCTTACTCAGATCCCTCTTGGCTAAAAGGCGCAATTTGATATTTTCTCGTTGCCCTAATTATACCATAACCGTTATTTATTGTAAAGCAGTTTTCTGATTTTCAGTAGTTTTTTCTAAAAGCGGTACACGTTTTTTGGTGGTTTTTACTATATTTTTCGCCCTGTTTAAAACTCACTGAAATGGCAACATCGTCTTTTAATCGCAAAAAAGACCGCATATACGTGATATGCGGCCTTTTAATCATGTTATCTTATACGCTTGCTACAGGGAGTGATGCAACCTTGTCTACCAGATAAGACATAAGTGCGGTCAGGTCGCTGCCGTTGATAGCACCGTCGGAGCAGCACTCTGCGTTTCTCAGAGCCTGTTCGTTGAGTGTAACGATCTTTGCAATGTACTTGTTCAGGCGGATGATATCCTGAATACCAACCTTGCCGTCAAGGTTTACGTCACCGATCAGGTCGTTCCATTCGTTATCAGATGAAGCAGTTGTCTTGGTTGTAGTTGTTGTAGTTGTTGTAGTTGTTGTGCCTGTTGTGGAAGTTGTTGTAACGCCAGCCGGCTCAGCCTCAACATAGATATAGCTTGTCTCAACCAGCTTCAGACCGTTGGGATATACGTTGACCTCATCTTCGCCAACCCATTCCCAGCCGTCAAATGTTGTATCCAGATGGATCGGGAATGCGTAGTACCATGTACCATCGTCAGCCTGCTGAGCTGTGATGCTGTACTTTTCTGCTACAGACTTGATAGTTGCTGCGTCTGCGAAGTCATAGAGTGCGCCGAATACCAGTTCGCCGTCAGCGAATACGTTTTCAGAGGGATCCATGCTGTTTGCTGCAAATACGAGGCTCTCAGGAGCTACCGCCCAGATCTCATCGCCGAAAGCGAAGTCATATACTTCGATCCAAGCGTTTGCGCCGGAACCGGATACTACAGGTGTAGCGATTTCAGCAAGAGCGTCGCTGAGCTTGTACTTGCCACGCATTGTCAGCATTTCCTTTTCTGCATTGTAGAACTCGATACCGATGTTTGCTCCGAGCTCGCCTGCAGGAATGTACAGGCTCTCACCGTCAGCTGCACGGCCTGCCATCTGAACGTACATATCGCCGGCAGGAACTGTATCAGATGTAATCTTTGTTGTTGTTGCAGTTGTAGTTGTCTTGGATGTTGTGGTCTTTGTTGTGGTTGTAGTTGTCTTTGTAGTTGTTGTTGTTGTCTTTGTGGTAGTAGTTGTTGTGGTTGTTGTTGCAGCGCTGCCGCTCTTATCTGTGTAAACAGTGATAGAGTCAACAGTGATCGTACCGCAGTCGATCCACCAGATACCCCACTTCAGCTCGCCGCCGTACTGGGTCTGGATGATTGCAGATGTTGCAGAGTCAACATTCCATGTGATAGTACCAGACTTGCCGCTGATAGACTGTTCCATATCATCAGTCTGTGTCCAGTATTCAGGAGACTGTGTTGTAGAGGAACCGAATGCGCCCTGCCACTTACCGATAGTAGAACCAGGTGTGGAGATATTGATTTCAACCTTCTGAATCTTTTCATCTGTGCCGATACCAAATTCAGACCATTCCCAGCCGATCATCTTGTCGTCTGTCGGAAGCTGGCTGTATACGATAGTCTGTGCAGGCTTGATGGTATAGCCGCCGGAGCTTGTGCTGCCGGTGTTGCCGGTATTGCCGGTGTTGCCGCTGCTGCCGCCTGTGTAAGCGTCTGTGTAAACGTTGATAGTATCAACTGTAATTGTACCGCAGTCAACCCACCAGATACCCCACTTCAGCTCACCGCCGTACTGGGTCTGAACAATACTGCCTACAGAGGAATCCAGCTCCCATGTAATAGTACCGCTATTGCCGCTGATAGTCTGCTCCATATCATCGCTCTGTGCCCAGTAATCAGGTGCAGAACTTGTTGAAGTACCGAAAGCACCCTGCCACTTGCCGATAGAGGAACTTGATGTAGAAATTTCGATTTCTACCTTTTCGATTGTTTCGCTTGTGTTGATGCCGAAGTCTGCCCAGCTGAAGCCGATCATCTTGTCGTCAGACGGAAGCTGGCTGTAAACGATGGTCTTATTCGGAGATACAGAATACAGACCGGCTGCACCCAGAACCTGTGATACGCCCTCCTGTGCTGCACGGTCGGCGGTATATGCAGAAACGTGTACCGCACCTGCAAAGCTGCTTACTGCTACTGCTGCTGCCGCAAGCAGAGCAAATGCCTTGTTTTTCATTTTCATCATGAATTGACTCCTTCCAAAAAAATAATAATCGGGCTCAAATATGCCATGATTATTTTAGCATATTCCCATAAAAATTGCAATCATTTTTCCTGAATGCCCGAAAATTAGTCTATTCTTACAATTCGCACAGCCAATTTTTGTAGATTATGCCGGATAATTCCTCCCGACAAAGCAAAAAGCACGGCAATATTGTCCTGATGTCGGGCAATTTTGTACCGTGTTTTTATATTATAATAGTATATATCAGATAAATATAAGCCATATAACCTTTGATATTATGTGGCAGCCCGCATGAGCAAGCATAGCATACTGGATGCCGTACCTCCGGTAAAGATAACCGAACGCCAGTCCGAAGCCTCCGTTCAGCAGGAAGCAGCGGAATAATATCAGCGGCGTAAGCTCCCCGAACATTGCAATAGTTGCAGGAAGATGACCCGCCGCAAAGAGAATGGCTGCAATGATATTGGCTGCAATTATTACGCCTGTGGGTGCTTTCTCATGTCTGCGGAAGAATATCTTCCATGCGAGGAATGCAATCAGCGACATAAAGAACAGACGGAGCATGATTTCCTCGATGATACCGCCGTAAAGAACAGAAGCGATAAAGGCTTCCGGCGTAAGTCCCGACGCTGTACCCTCTCTGAGCGCCGGCTCTGCTGCACCGAAAGTCCAGTAGTCCAGACTGAACACCACACCCATAGCAAGAGTTATGATAAGTACGGGAACAAGCTTCTTCCTCTCAAATCTGAAGGAGCGCATAAGTCCCAGCTTTTCGGCGAATACATAGCCAAAGAAGCCGCATACAGCAGCGTACATAACCGACTGCACTGCGGTTATGGCTGCGAGAGCAGTCATACTTCCGATCTGCTCCAGAGCCTGCTCAAGAATGTCAGGGTCATATACATCAAACTGGTACATCGCTACAAATATTCCTGCAATTGCAGAAACTGGTATAAGACACAGGGTGAATATGAGTGCCTTTTTCATTATAGCTTTCATGCCTGCACCTCCTTTTCCTCCGGTGCTGCAACCTCAACGCAATAGCCCTTATGACCGCAGTGCGGACAAGTAAGCTTTCGTGTTGTGGGCGTATGAGGCGCAAAGAAATTCTCTTTCTTTGACGGCTGGAATACTTCATGGCACTCCGGACAGATGTAGGCAACATGGTTCATGTAGTAGATGGTCGCCCATATACCCAAAGGAATCATGACGCACAGTCCCAGCACAAAGGGCAGCCATATGCCCTTCGCAACCCACAGGGCAATTGTAGCTACTTCAATAAGCTCGATAATGATTCCTGCTGTGAGGATGACTCCTCTGGTTCTTCTGAGTTCTTTTTTGTTTTTCATCTGATAAGCTACGTCGCCGATGGATTCGATGGAGAAATTGTCGGCATCCTTTACAGACTTTTTCAGCTCGCTGAGTGCGTCAAGCTTTTCCTGACGTTCAGCTATCTCGCTTCTCAGAGACTGCTCCTGCTGCTCCAGCAGGATAGAGATAACATTCTGAGGATGCTCCTCCTGCATAAGCTCACCGATGCTGTCGATGGACATATCAAGACCTCTAAGAAAGCATATGATCTTCATTCGTTTCAGATCATCCTCTGAATAGATACGCCTTCCGCCCTCGCTCAGTTCACTCGGAACAAGTATGCCTCTCTTGTCATAGTACTGCACCGTTCTCACAGTAACATCACAGAGCTTTGCGATTTCTCCTGTCGTGTATTTTGACATAGCTTCCACCTCCTTATGACCCCATTTTACACCATTACGCAGGGTCGCAAGCAATACCTTACGCTGCGTAACATACCTAAAATGCGTCAGTTTTTACAATTCATCAATATTTGATGAAACAATAAAACTTCCGCTTATGGCTCCCCTTAGTAAGGGGAGCTGTCGGCACGAAGTGACGACTGAGGGGATTGTAAAAAGCGCAAAAACTCATAGTGTATATTCCGTTATGCAATCCCCTCCGTCACTGCTTCGCAGTGCCACCCCCCTTACTAAGGGAAGGCTTAAGCGGAAGTAAAATTTCAATTATCCGACAAATCGTAATCAGACTTGTCCTCCCGATTCTGGAAAGCCGCGTCAAGTATCTTACCGTAGAAGCCTGCAGGATTGAGCATGATCTGCTCTCCCAGATATTTTGCCTGTGTAAGATCAGGAGCATAGAGCTTCATGTCAAGCAGATCGTCCTGAACGTCAAGACAGCGGACGTGGACATAGTAGCCGTGAGTCAGAGGAATGTACTCGATCTTGACCTCATTCTCACGCTTCAGCCGTGCAAAGTATCTCAGCGCACACAGAACCATCTTGTCACGATACGCCTTGCTCACATAATTGCGCAGCTCCCTTGCACACTGAATACCATTCTCCGCAAGCTCATACGCCGGCTCACCTTCTGCCGTTTCTGTCAGAACGATAGAACCGTTCTTTTCAAGATATGCAATAGACTCCTGATAGAAGAAGTAGTTGATAATATTGCTGCTCACTGCAATATCATAGAGATGCGCCTTTTCAATAGGTCTGTCAATACGATACAGCAGATAACATATAAGGATACTTGCCGCATGAATCTCCATGACAGGCGGCGTTGCCATTTCTGACATTTTCAGTAAGTTTTCATCCTGCATCCCGATCACCTCTTGAGCCGATTAAAAATGGGGATAGTTCATCATATGAGACAGCACTGCAATATTAACCGCAGCCTCAACACAGGGTACAGCACGTGCAACGATGCACGGGTCATGTCTGCCCTTTATCTCCAGTATCTCGTTTGTTTTCGCACGGAAATCCACTGTCTCCTGAGGCTTTGATATAGATGCTGTAGGCTTGATCGCCACATTCAGCGTAATAGGCATACCGGAAGAAATACCGCCCAGAATACCGCCGTGATTGTTTGTTCTTGTTCTAACATGACCGTTATCGTCGATATAGAAATTGTCATTGTCCTGACTGCCTACCATCTCAGCAACCTTGAAGCCTGCGCCGAATTCGATACCCTTTACCGCAGGAATGCCGAACACAAGCTGAGCGATAGTATTTTCAAGTCCTTCGAACATAGGTGAGCCGATTCCTGCAGGAACATTTATAACAGCACACTCGATAATACCGCCCAGTGACTCGCCGCCTTCTCTTGCACGGAGAATATCCTCACGCATCTTTTCACCCTTTGCGTCATTTATGACAGGAAAGTCCTTTTCACGGACAGCAAGAATGTCACTCTTTGAAACATCAGTTGAATGGAACATATCGTCCTTGATACCGTGGATAGCGGCAACGTGTGCGCCGGTATAGATACCTCTCCTTTCAAGGATCTGACCGCATACCGCACCTGCAAAGCACAGGGGCGCAGTAAGTCTGCCGGAGAAGTGACCTCCGCCTCTTACATCGTTGAAGCCCTGATAGCGCACTGCACCTGTATAGTCAGCATGACCGGGTCTGGGCAGTCTTGCAAGATTGCTGTAGTCCTTTGAGCGTGTATCCGTATTCTGTATCATTGCACAGAGAGGTGCACCTGTTGTCTTGTCATTCAGAACGCCGGACATGATCTCCGGCAGATCCTTTTCACCTCTGGGAGTAGTAGTGCCGTCCTTTTTAGGAGCACGTCTTGCCATAAAATGCAGGAGCTTCTCCTTGTCGATATATTCGCCCGGCGGCAGATTGTCGATAACAATACCGATAGCAGGACCGTGGGATTCTCCGAAAATTGAAAATGTAATGCGGTTATTCCAGAATGATGACATGGGCGATTCCTCCTGAATCTGTTTAAATTTCTCTATCCTTAATTATACCACACACAGCCGCTGATTTCAACAGCTTTTTTCATAAACTGTGCACTTATTTTACTTTTCCATCCATAGTGAAAAGGAATCGAAGGTCATTGTATGTATCTCAGCCCTGCCGATAGTCTTGCAGACGATGAATCTCAGCTGACTTCCGGCACGCTTCTTGTCCTTTCCGCAGAGAGGAACAAGGTCTTTGATATCTGCCGGAACCTCTGTGGGAAGATTATATGCACGAACGCATTTTTTAAGCTTTTCGACCACCTCCGGCTCACAGGTCTTTTCCGCAATCATACACATACCTGCGGCCACTGCGCTGCCGTGGCTGTATGTCTCATAGTTGTAGTAGCTTTCCACAGCATGACCGAGAGTATGACCGAAGTTCAGTATCATTCTCTCACCTGTATCGAATTCGTCTGCCTCAACAACATCACGCTTTATGGATATGCACTTTGCGATCACCTCATCCAGAACGCCGGAAATATTATTCTGGTCATGGGAAGCGATAAGCTCAAAAAGTTCAGCGTCTCTTATCATTCCGTATTTGATGACCTCGCCCATACCGTCAGAGAAAATTTCCGGAGGCAGAGTTGACAGTACACCGGTATCGCAGAGAACACACACCGGCTGCTTAAATGCGCCTACAAGGTTCTTGCCGCCTTTAAGGTCGATGGCAGTCTTGCCGCCTACTGAGGAGTCAACCTGTGCAAGGAGTGTTGTGGGGATCTGGACGAAGTCCATACCTCTCAAAAATGTCGCTGCCGCAAAGCCTGTGATATCGCCCACAACACCACCGCCGAGAGCCGCAAGGCAGTCTGTACGTGTGATGCTGTTTTCACAGAGGAAGTTGTATATCTCCACCAGAGTTTCGGCACATTTTGACTTTTCGCCGTGAGGAAATACAAACTTCACCACCTCAAAGCCTGCGTCCGTAAGGGACTTTACTGCCCTTTCGCCGTAGAGGGAATCTACTGTATCGTCTGTGATCACGGCGATCTTCTGAGCCTTGGTCTTTTCACGGATGATAGCGCCGCAGCTGTCAAGAATACCGTTTTCTATAAGTATGTCATAGGTCTGACTTGCGTTTACTGTGATAGTTTTCATAACAAAACCTCTTTTCCGCAGAAATCATTCTGCATATAGCTTTATTATACTAAAATTCCGTCCTATTGTCAATCACTGATTTAAAGCGATAGAATAAATTGTAATTTATATATGCCGAAAGCACACCACAAAAGCCTCCCCTTAGTAAGGGGAGGTGGCACGCCGAAGGCGTGAGGTCGGGGATTGCGGGTAGAAAAGTAGGCTGAAATTTCAGCTTTTCGCTTCGGAAACCAATCTCCTCAGTCAGCTGCGCTGTCAGGTCCCCTTACTAAGGGGAGCCTTTGGGCGGTGTGCTTTGCACTTTTAATCGTACGCACGACTTAAACGCCCCTTGAGGGGCACTTGTGTAGACTTATCGGACGCCATAACTTAAATGGGGTGCAACGCGGTGCAGCTGGCGCCAGCAGCAAACTACAATTCACCCCAACATCCGATACAGAATCCAAAAAAAAACAGCTGCACCGAATGATGCAGCTGTAATCATACATAACGATTTATCAAGCAGGGTCAGTGATCTTGAATCTGAGGATCTTCTTGGTAGAATTTTTCTCGAACTCCTCATCTCTGAGAGTCACCTTGCGGATGTGCTTGTACTGGGGCTGAGTTTTGTTGAACTCCTTGATAAGCTCTTCAAAGTACTCGTTATTGCCGATATATTCTTCCACGGGGAATATCTGGATAGCAAGAGCGCCCTTGTTTTCATATACAACAGCCTCTGCAACATTTTCGTCACGGAGTATCTGAGCCTCGATTTCCTCAGGTGAAACATTCTCGCCGTTGCTGAGGATGATAAGGTTCTTCTTTCTGCCGGTTATAAACAGGAAGCCGTCATCGTCAATACGACCCAGATCTCCTGTTGAATACCAGCCGTCGTTAAGAACCAGCTGTGTAGCAGCCTCGTCCTTGTAGTAGCCCTGCATTACATTGCCGCCCTTTACGAGGATCTCATCATCAATAGTGATCCTTACGTCAATGCCTTCAAGGATCTGACCAACGCTGCCATCTCTCCAGTAATTGTTTCTGTTTACAGATACAACAGGAGAACACTCGGTAATGCCGTAGCCGTTAAGTACATTGATGCCGAATGTACGCAGAGCCTGTACAAGTCTCGGATCAAGTGCAGCACCGCCGCATACCAGACAGTTGAGGTTTCCGCCGAATGCGTTGAGTACAGTCTTATACACTGCGCTTCTTGTATCAATACCAACATTCAGCATTACGTCAGTAACCTTTGACATACGCTTCAGAAGCTTATCCTTGCCGGTCTTTCTTGCGGTGGACATGATGCTCTTGTAGAAGGTCTCAACGAACAGCGGAACTACGCACATAAGCTGAGGCTTGATGTTTTTGAGATCTTCCTGAAGGTACTTCAGGCTGTAGTTGATGTGGATGGGATGACCATAGTGGTATACCATGAAAATGGCGGTAACAAGACCGAATGTATGGTGGAAGGGGAGAACCGCAAGGGTGCTTCCGGTAAGGGTTACGTTCTTGCAGGCTGCGTTGATATCGAACGCCATGTTCTCCTGGCTGAGCATAACGCCCTTGCTGTCGCCGGTAGTACCGGATGTGAAGAAGATAGCGGCAGTCTTCTTAACGTCGATCTCATAATCAATATAATCTGTGCAGCCTTCCTCCATAAGCTGTCTGCCTTCTGCAATGTAATCAGTCAGCTCATAGGTATGGAACTGGGGAAGCTCCTCGATCTCACTGAGGAGAGGAGTGCATCTTCTTGAAACGAATACAGCCTTGCAGTCCGCCTGACGGAGCAGCTGTGCGATCCTGTCTGCGGAAAGGTTCTTGTCGATAGGCACTGCAACATTGCCGCCGCAGCTGATAGCTATGAATGCTACCAGATACTCATATGAGTTTCTGCCTACGATGCCGATGTGACAGTCCTTGTAGCCCTTGTTCCAAAGATATGTACCGAAAGCGTTTACATCGTCAAGAAACTCCTTGCAGCTCTTGCGAAGGATCTTTTCCTTGCGTGTCATAAATGAAAATGCGATTGCGCCCGGTGCTTCCTCTGCACGTCTTCTTACAATATCTCTGAGATCTGTTGCTTCGGGCAGGGAATACAGGGGGTATGGTCTGTTTTTCATTGAAACCTCCAAATTACATGAGACTAAGATAATCGACATTAGTCTCTGATATGTTGAGAATTACTAAAAACCTGCATTGAAAACAGGTTAAATTATGCGTTAAAATATGAAGTAATTTAATACAATATATTTCTGCTCACATACGAAGATTATATCATAATTAGACAAAAAAGTCAAGGCTGCGACAGTGTATGTAAAAATGTTTCAAGTTCGGTCATTATTTCCTAAGTATTACAAGTCACGCTTTCTGTTGCCAAGCTGCCAGAATGCCACTGCGCTTGCGGCGGCGACATTGAGGGAATCCACGCCGTGAGACATGGGAATACATACAGTGTAGTCTGCGTTATCAATAGTGTCCTGTGCGAGACCGTCGCCCTCGGTGCCAAGTATCACAGCGAGCCTTTCCTCGTTCATAAGAGCCGGATGGTCGATATCCACTGAATCCTCTTTCAGTGCCATCGCAGCCGTGCTGAAGCCAAGGCTTCTGAGGAAGCTGTTATCCGCAAGAGGTGACCTCATATAAGTCCACGGTACCTGAAAGACAGTGCCCATGCTGACACGTGACGAGCGTCTGTACAGAGGGTCGCAGCAGTGGCTTGTAAGCAGCACAGCGTCCATATTGAGAGCAGCAGCGCTTCTGAATATTGCTCCGATATTTGTGGGGTTCACCACATTTTCAAGAACGGCGATGCGCTTTTTTCCGGCGCATATTTCTTCTGGTGAGGGAAGCTTTTTTCTTCTCATGGCGCATAGCGCACCTCGTATGAGCTTAAAGCCTGTAAGATCGACTATAGCTTCGCTGTCGCCGGTAAACAGCGGAATATCTCCGCACATGGAAATAATACCGGCAGCCTCGCCGGTGATGTCACGTCTTTCCATTAGAAGTGACATAGGCTCGTATCCTGCATTCAGGGCACGTTCTATAACCTTGGGGCTTTCTGCCAAAAACACACCCGGCTCCGGCTCATACCAATGGAGGAGCTGAGGCTCGGAGTAGCCTGTGTATACCTGAAGCTCCGGAAGTGTGAGATCTGTGAGTTCTGTTATAATGGGCATCTGATGTTCCTTTCTGCTGCCGTTATCTTTGCTATGTATATATTATAGAACAGTTCCGCATATTTTTCAAGTGTAAGTTTTTGTGCGGAAAATATGGAGGATAAGTAAGTTATATTGCCGGAACGGACTGCCGGAGCATTAAGCTCATCAGCAGTCCGTTGTTCTGTATCCGGAAATATTTTACTTTTTCATACAGCAGGAATTTTTCCTTTTACGGTGCACAGTTCTCATAACCAGCTGTACAGTAGCAGTAACGCCGATTATGCCGATGGCAAGAGCAGACGCAAGCTTCAGTGTGTGGATACCCTTGTCCCAGAACAGAAGCCAGTCGCTTTCAAAGGCGTATGCCATTGTGTAGTAGAGAGAGCTTCCGGGAATGAGGGGGATAAGGGAAGTGGTGATAATAGGCGTAGCAGGAGTTCTGAGTATTCTTGCCATTATTTCCGAGTAGAGGGAAATTGATACTGCCACAAGGAAGTAGCACAGAGCCTCGCTCGATATGACGCAGCCGAGGAGCAGGTACATAGCCCACGAGAACAATCCGCCCAGTGCTGAGACTACCAGCCGCATTCCACGCAGGTGGAATAGTATCGCAAAGCAGAATGAACCGATAAATCCGGTTATAAGCTGTATGATGGGTTCAGCTGTCATAATGCAGCACCTCCTGAAAGCATAGCGAATACAAAGTAGCCTGCTGCAATGGCAAGAGCTGTCATGCAGGCTTCGATGGTTCTGAGCAGTCCTGCCATGCTGTCGCCTGTGAACAGGTCACGGATGGCGTTGGTAAGACCGATTCCGGGCAGAAGCGCCATGATTCCGCCGATGATGACTTTATGCGGCTCAGGGATTATCCCAGTGCAGAATACGGCATAGGCAAGACCTGTTGCAGTAAATGAGGATATGAATTTTGAGAAGATCCTGTTTCCGATCATCCTGTCGCTGAGTATCACAAGAAGCCTTACTATAACGCCGATGCACAGCGCCGATACGGCTTCCATTATGTTTCCGCCGAAAAACAGGGTAAATACGCCGGATATGACGGCATAGCATATCCACTCAAGCCAGAACGGGTAGCTTTTGCTGCGGTCTATGCGGCTCAGCTCCCTGCGTATCTCTGAAGCGGACAGCTTTTTCTCGCATATCTGACGGGAAAGCTGGTTCAGCTGATGGAGCCTTTCAAAATCTATTCCAGTATCGGTAATGCGTCTTGTCTGTGTGAATGCCTTTCCGTCGCAGGTATGGACGGTCACTATCATGCTTGTTGTTATAATGAAAACGTCGGTGCGGTTTGCACCAAGTGCGGTGAAAATACGGCAAAGGCTGTCCTCAACTCTGTGTACCTCGCCGCCGCATATAAGCATCTGCTCGCCTATATCCATACCGCAGTCAAGAAGCTCTTCCATCTGCATTGTACCTCCTGTGTTTTCTTATATTATAGCAGATCCTTCCTGTAATGTAAACCATATTACTGTATCCGGCAGCTTCTTCATCGTGAAATCAAAGAGCCGCCGCACCGTAAAAGTGCAGCAGCTCTGTTCTGCTTATTTGTATAAAGCTCCCGCAGGGATATCAGTCACCGAATGAAATGCCGATATTCTTAGCGGTTGTGACCTCCTGGCTGTCGGGAGATACGAACTTTGTCTTGCCGGCTATATCATCAAGCTTGTTGGCAGTGATCTTGCCGTCAACCTTTGCAACAGTGTAGCCGTACTTTCCGTCACGTATGAGCTGTGCAGCATATTCGCCGAACTGAGTAGCCAGCAGTCTGTCATATGCGCTTGGATTGCCGCCACGGAGCATATGTCCGGGAACGCATACTCTTGCTTCAAGACCTGTACTCTGCTGTATCTGAGCAGCAATGCGGTTTGTAGCAGTAGTAATGCCTGCCTCCTGACGGAGTCTCGCACGCTCCTTCTTCTTGAGCTTGGCTTCTGTAGTATCGAAGCAGCCTTCAGCTACAGCGATAATGGAGAAGTTCTTTCCGCTTTCGCTTCTCTTTACAACGGACTGGCACACCTTGTCGATATCGTAAGGGATCTCCGGAATAAGGATAATATCCGCACCGCCGGAAATGCCTGCATACAGCGTCAGCCAGCCAGCCTTGTTGCCCATGATCTCACAGAGCAGGATACGTGAATGGCTGTTTGCAGTCGAGTGGAGTCTGTCGATAGCGTCTGTTGCAATGTCAACAGCAGTGTGGAAACCGAAGGTCACATCTGTACCGTAAATGTCATTATCAATAGTCTTGGGCAGACCGATAACATTCAGTCCTTCGTCAGCAAGGAGCTTGGATGTCTTGTGAGTACCATTGCCGCCTAAGGTCAGCAGGCAGTCGAGCTTCTGCTCCTTGTAGGTCTTCTTCATATTCTTGACCTTGTCGATATTATCATCACCGATAACAGTCATCATCTTGAAGGGCTGACGCTTTGTACCGAGAATAGTGCCGCCTCTTGTCAGGATACCGGAAAAATCCTCCGGCTTCATCTCACGGCAGATGTTATGGATAAGACCGTAATAGCCGTTGCAGACGCCTACGATTTCAACATTATCCTGACCAAGCATCTCATAGCAAGCCTTTGCAACGCCTCTGATGGTAGCGTTAAGACCGGGGCAGTCGCCGCCGCTTGTCAGAATACCGATTCTCTTTTTCATGTGAATGTCCTCCTTTTATGTGGTCAAGGCTATTGTGCCTTTGCTGCCGAATATAATACTGTTAAAATTATACCATTTATTGTCATAAATGTCAATACAGAGGAACAAATTTTATATTTTTTCAGCGAAGAAGTTCTTCCGGAACAGCCGCCGCCATGCGCTTATAGGCTTCCGTGCTGGGATGGAGATGGTCGCCGCTGTCACAGCCCTTGTCAAAGCGTGCAGGATGGTCGTAGTCGCAAACGGCACGGTCAAAGTCGATACAGCCGTCAGCCTCGTCAGTGGTGCGCATCCAGTCATTTACAGCGTTTCTCAGTTCCTCACGGAAATCAGCATACGTCCTCCATCCTTCAATAGGCAGGAGAGTACCCAGATACACCTTCAGTCCATGCTCTCTTGCAGTGCGTATGTAGTATCTCAGTCCCTCTATCATTTCCTCGGCAGTGGGAAGATCGCTCCATGGACGGAAGATGTTTACGTCAGTACCTACCGGATGGATGATGTCATTGATGCCGTGCTGGATGATAACTGTATCTGCGCCGGATACAAGTATCTCTCTCGGAAAGCGAATGTCTCCCTTCAGACCGTAGGAATCATAGGTGATGTTGTCGTACTGACGGAGTATTCTTGTGCCGCTTGCTGCTTTGCGGATAACAGCGGTTCTTCCGCCGGAAGCTTCAAGTGCACGCTCCATGAGGAAGTCAGGCCATGCCTGTGCAGTGATGGAGTCGCCGAAGCATATTACAGTGCGCTTGTCAGCGTCAGCAAGAACCTCGATATCACTTAGGAAGTAGAACCAGTTTGTCTTGTTTGAAAGCTCAGCCGGAAGTTCCTTAGCCTCAGTGTGATCGCCTACGGCAAAATATCCCTTTGAAAGAGGACCGGTAATGAGAACAGCTGAACGCATTTCCGTAAAGTCCGCAAGGTACAGGCTTACTGCGATATATTCGCCGGCATTTACCGTCATAGCAATCGGGTCGCTTGTAACAGCTTCACCTGCGGGAATAGTCACAGATGGAGAGCCGCCGAAGGTTACAGGCAGGGAAGTGCCTGCTTCAATAGCGGATTCACCGTCTGAGCCTGCGGCAAATGCGGATGTTATAGTGACAGCTTCCGTTCCGCAGAAATTGTCAAGCTTTATTCTTACTGCGCTTCCTGAGATGAGCATTTTCACAGGATAGCGGAGAGTCAGGTTTTTAGCGTAGTTTTCAGGTCTGCGTGTAGCAATGGAAATGGCGTTTCCCCATGCTCCCACCCATTTTGTATTGCTTTCGGGCATGAATTATGTCCTCCTTGAATTTGTAAAAAATGGCAACTATCATAGTATACCATAAACAGAAACCAATTTCAACAGTTTTTGCAGGTAGATGATATATAAATCGGTAAAAATCACTTTTTTTGTTGAGATTTGGGAAAATCCGTTGACATGGAGGATTTTTTGAGTATAATAATATAATACAATAGGTGAAGTATAATTATTTATATAGTATCTTGTGAAAGGATGATATATATGGAAAAGAGATGGCTGGCTCTTGTGGCATTATCAGCGGCAGCTGCCACAGCTTTCGTAGGATGCTCCTGCGGAAACAGAGTTGACAACAGTATCGGCGAATCGAATCAGATAGAAGTCCAGAGCGATGTTACAGTATCCTCTGAAATAACAACAACTGTCACTACTGCAGCTGAAACGGAGACGTCAGAGACCTCCGCTGAAACAACGACTGCTGAGACTACGGAAACAGGCGAAACAGGCACTACTGTGTCAAGAAGAGTGCAGTTTGTAGGTCAGGCAGGCGGCAGAGCCACAACTGCTGCAAGACCTGTTGTAGTTACTGTTATCGTAACAGTAACAAAGGCTCCGGCAACCAATCCTCCGGTACAGACTACAGCAACGACAACTACTACAGTTCCTGTTACAGAAGAGCCTGTTGTTACAACGACAACTCTCGTGACAGTGAATATGCCCGACGGACTTTTCACACCGTCTCAGGATCTGTGCTTTACTGTTGAAAGCAGCTCTATGACAGTAGGCGGCATTCAGCCGGCACTCAGCGCCCTTGCAGAGCAGGTTACAAACGGGACTCCTGTAAACGGCGGCTCGGCGGCGTATATTTACAGCTGCGACGGCTATCAGGTGAATACTGAGGTCATGGCTATGGCCGACGGCAGCACTCAGGAGCAGATAACAGAGATCCTGCTTACAGGTGACAATGTGTGCACCAATAAGGGTATCAGAAAAGGCTCTTCCATCGACGATATTTTCGCTGCATACGGAAACGCTGACTGCGAGATAGTTGATACATATATCTACAGATACAAGACCGAGGACGGATATGTAATGGACTTCCATACAGACGGCTATTCCGTATCACAGGTACGCTACTATAAGGCTGTGCTGTAATATATGAGGATGCTGAAGAAATATTTTGCTTGTGTATGCAGCCTTGCTCTTGCCGCTGAAGCTTTGTCAGGTACGGTCTGCGCTCTTGACACGGTTATCCTTCCTGTTGAGGAGGGAATAACGCTTGTTGATGTGACAGGTGCTATGTATGTGCACGCAGACAGCAGCTGCAATATCCGTGCTGCAGTGGATAAGACCGAGCCTGAGGGAATATTCAGGTATTACGATGCGGATATAAGCCCAGCGTCTTCCGGTGCAGTATACCGGATGGACCTCAGCAGATGCGAGTATCTTGTAGGCTCAGGGGAATATGCGTCACGGTATACAGTTTCATTTACAGCCGGCGGTGATGAAGCTTCGTTCTACAGTCAGGATATTATTGTCAGAGACCCTGACTTTGCTGATACGGACAGCTGCGAGTTTCATTTCTATGTGAGCACTGAACCAGGCGAAAGCTCTTGCTGCAATATATCGGGCAGCAATGAATATGTAAGTGACAGCGGTGTTCTTGTGTATGAGCTTTACCTTGATTTCCGGTATAAGTCCAGTGAAAAGACAAAGGGAGATGTTGACGGCGACGGAGCTGTAACTCTTACTGACGCAGCTCTTGTGCTTACGCATTACGCCAGTACCAGCGCAGGACTTGGGTCGGATGTCGACAAGGAAGCCGCTGATGTTGACGGCGATGGACGGGTGCAGCTTTCGGATGCGTCTGCGATACTCATGTATTATGCCATGAGTGCAGCAAGCATGGACCCTCAGTGGGACGAAATATTAGGGTGAAAAACAAGGGTACGGTTTTCAAATCGAAAGCCGTACCCTTTATGCGTATGTGATTTGTTAAGAAAATTGATGGGATGTAAAAAAATGCTTGAAATCAGAAAGAAAATGTGGTAAAATAAAGATTGGTTATTTTCCAAGGAGCCTGAGGGCGTTTCCTGAGAGTATCATCTCAAGCTCGTGGGCTGCAAGAGGAAGCTCTCTTGCCTTTTCGGCACATACGCCCGGATCTGCCCATGGACTGTCAGAAGCAAAGAGTATTTTGTCAGCGCCATGAGCACGGATAACCGACATGAGGATATCGGCTTCAGTAAACTGGGCAACATACGCAAGGTCAAAGTAAACCGGCAGTCCGCAGAGCTTCTGCATGACTTCGCTGTACATCTTATAGCCGCCTGCGTGAGCAAGGATGAGCTTTTTGTCAGACGGCATATTTCCGCTGTATACAGCTTCCAGTACACGGAGCATTCTGTCCGGTGTACATTTCACTTCACCGGAGCATCCGTCGTCAACTCCTGCATGAGTAATTACCGCAAGACCAATGGAGAGAGCATAGCGTATTATGCGGATGTATCTTTCATCGTCGATAAAGGCGTTCTGGTAATCAGGATGAAGCTTTATGCCGTAAAGCCCCATTGACTTTATCTCGTCAAGATGAGCTTCAGGCGTTTCATCAGCGGGATGTATACCGCCGAAGCACCAGAGACGTTCGGTATCATTAAGCTCTGCTGCGAAGCGGTTTACTGACCCGAACTGAGAGGGCTTTGTAACTACCGGCAGCACTACGCTTTTGTCGATGCCGCCTCTGTCCATAAGAGCGATAAGGTCATGGAGAGTACCGTTTCCGAATGGAGTGTAGCCGCTTTTGTCTGCAAGGAATTTTATTGTAGGCTCAGCAATGGCGTCAGGAAATACGTGGGCATGGAAATCTATTATCATAATTTTTTCCTCCTTGTGTTTTGTCTTAACTATTATACTCCGGCAGGAAATATTTTTCAAGTCTTTTATCCGTCAAAAACGGAAAATCATATATTATTATTTTAAGGAGATATTACATATGGAAAAGCGTTATTATCAGCCTGGTATTGAGACCATGGCTTATGAGGACATGAGAAAGCTTCAGGAGGAGCGTCTCAGAGATCAGGTAAAGCACGTTTATGACAATGTGCCCTATTACAAGAATCTGATGGATGAAAAGGGCGTTACTCCTGAGGATATCCAGACACTTGACGACCTGAAGAAGCTGCCGTTCCTCACTAAAACAGACCTGCGTGACCAGTATCCTTACGGTCTGCTTGCAAAGGATCTCAGCGAATGTGTACGTATCCAGTCCACATCCGGTACTACCGGCAGACGTGTAGTTGCATTCTATACTCAGAACGACGTTGATCTCTGGGAGGACTGCTGTGCAAGAGCTATCGTTGCAGCAGGCGGCTCTAACGAGGATGTTTGCCACGTAAGCTATGGATACGGTCTGTTTACAGGCGGCCCCGGACTCAACGGCGGTTCTCACAAGGTAGGCTGTCTTACACTGCC
>JAZNOB010000079.1:0-2637 GCA_045580565.1 Ruminococcus sp. | reverse complement strand
ATGGACGTCAGCTGAGGAGAGGTGAGCCGTGCAAACAATGAATTATTGAATGAAACAATAGACAGATCGTAGGGAATAGCTATTCCCTTTTCGATACATACACGTTCCAGAGCTACTGCAAAGATATCGTCGCTGACAACTATTGCAGTTGGTCTGTCACTGCGGCTCAGAAGCTCATGAACAGCCTTAACATTATTCTCCGGTATAAAGGGAAGCTCGACAATATAATCGGGATTGACCGGTATGCCATGATTCAGCAGAGCCAGCTGATATCCGGATTTTCTGTCGGCAGAGAACATGAGATTACTGTCGCTGCCGAGATACGCAATATCGGTGTGACCGAGGCTTATCATATGCTCGGTAGCTTCCTGTGCAGCAAGAACATTGTCGTTGTCGATATAAACAGTCTGATTCGCATGGCGGTATGCCTTTCCGATCACCGCATAGAGCAGACCTTCATTATAGAGATAGTCGATAACAGTATCATCCTGCTTGGAATAAGTAACAATAAAACCATCTACCTTACTGCTCTTTACAAGCGTGCTGATTGCATCCAGAATTTCCTTATCATCCTGACCGGTAATGATGGTATTCATATAGCGATGACTGTTGCAGAACTGGCTTACTCCACGAATCACCTCAAGGTGAAATGCGTTTTCGAATGATTCTTTCGGAGACGGCGGCAGTATGACACCTATAGTCTTACTGTCATCGCCTTCTGATGGCTGAAAGTTCGGCTCATATCCAAGTTCTTCCATAGCCTTGCGGACACGCTCCTTGGTTTCACGGCTTATAGATGGATTATCTTTACAAGCTCTTGATGCGGTAGACGGAGAAACACCGGCAAGTGCTGCCACGTCCTTCAGTGTTACTGACATTGTTATTCCACCTTTCAAAAAACGCAGTAAATATGCGCAGGGATAAAGTTCAGTGTATTGCTTATAATAGTATTATACCTCATTTTGCGGATCAAGTCAATTGGTTTCTGCAAATTAAAGCAAATCGATGCAACAAATCCGTTTAAATTGCAGTACTTATTTGCAGCGATACATCATAGTGCACAATAATCATTCAACCTGTTTATACAAACCGCTGATTTGATGATTTTTTGAGGAAAATTTCAGAAAAACCCTTGCAATTTCAATGCAATTATGATACAATAATTGCATAAGGTAACGCAACGATTGCAGACTGATAGAGCACGTTGCAATATAAATTAAGGAGGAATTGTTATGCAAACTAATGCAAACAAGAAAGTGACAAGCCTTGCTTCACCGCTGAACGGCAGGGTGATACCACTGGTAGAAGTACCGGATCCGGTATTTTCTGAAAAGGTTCTTGGCGATGGATGCGCTGTGATTCCGTCAGAGGGAAAAATCTACAGTCCGGTTGACGGCGAGATATCATCTGTAGCCGAAACCAAGCACGCTTATGGCTTTGCTTCTGAGGATGGGCTGGAGATTCTGGTTCACTTCGGACTTGAAACTGTAGCACTGAAAGGCGAGGGATTTATTTCCCACGTACAGGAGGGGGATAAGGTAAAGAGAGGACAGCTTATTGCTGAGGTCGATCTGGAGCTTCTACAGAAGCATGGTATTGATCTTACAACACCAGTTCTTATCTGTGATGGTGCAGATAAGCTTCAGATGGATGTGACATCAGGAAATGTCAAGGCAGGGGACGGACTTATTACTCTGAGAGATCCGGCATCTGAGGAAGTTCCTGCTGAAACTTATGAAGAGCCTAAGGGCGAGGCTATGGAAAAGAAGAAGAGAGGCTCAGGCTTTGACTTCCTTCAGAAGCTTGGCAAGGTTCTCATGACAGTTATCGCTGTAATGCCTGCCGCAGGTCTTATGATCAGCCTTGGCAAGCTTATTGGAATGGCTGGCGCAGATATTTCCGCAGTTGTAACGATTGGCAGCGTTATGGAAAATATCGGCTGGGCAGTTATCAGCAACCTGCATATCCTCTTTGCAGCTGCGATCGGCGGCTCATGGGCAAAGGAAAAGGCGGGCGGCGCTTTTGCAGCGGTTATAGCATTCATACTTATTAACAATATAACCGGTGTAATTTTTGGTGTAACGAGCGATATGCTTAGCGATCCCAACGCAGTTGTATATTCCCTCTTCGGACAGGAAATGCTTGTAGAGAATTACTTCACATCAATTCTTGGCTCACCTGCACTTAATATGGGTGTATTCATCGGTATTATAGCCGGCTTTGTAGGTGGAACGGTATATAACAAGTTCTACAACTTCCGAAAGCTTCCAGACGCACTTTCATTCTTCAACGGCAAGCGTTTTGTACCGCTCGTGGTCATCCTCTGGTCGGTCATCGTTTCCCTGATCCTGTCCGTTGTCTGGCCCGTCATCCAGTCCGGCATCAATGCCTTCGGCATCTGGATCGCCAATTCCTCCGACACCTCGCCCATTCTTGCGCCGTTCATCTACGGCACGCTCGAACGTCTGCTCCTGCCGTTCGGTCTGCACCACATGCTGACCATCCCCATGAACTACACCTCGTTCGGCGGCACTTACGAGATCCTCACAGGTGCAAATGCCGGAACAGTCGTATTCGGACAAGATCCGCTGTGGCTGGCGTGGATCACCGACCTTATCCACTTCCGGAAAACCGGCG
>JAZNOB010000078.1:0-6291 GCA_045580565.1 Ruminococcus sp. | reverse complement strand
CCTCCTTGTGATTTATGTCTATATTATAAGCCTGCCTTAGGAAAAACGCAATAAACTATCCGTCGCAGGACTGTCACGCTCCGTAACATATGGAAATTGCGTGGGATTTATGGTATAATTATATCACATAAATTGTTTTATGGCAAGGAGGTAAAGCGAGTATAAATTGTAGTTTATATATGCCGAAGGCACACCACGAAAGCCTCCCCTTAGTAAGGGGAGGGGGCACGCCGAAGGCGTGGCGGAGGGGATTGCGGGTAGAAAAGTAGGCTGAAATTTCAGCGTTACTGCGCTTTTTACAATCCCCTCAGTCAGCTGCGCTGACAGCTCCCCTTACTAAGGGGAGCCTTGGGCCGTGCGCTTTGCGTATTTACTTTGCACGCACGACCTAAACGCCCCTTGAGGGGCACTTGTGCCGCACTTACCGGACGCCGCAACTAAAATGGGGTGGACTGCGGTGCAGCTGGCGCCAGCTGCAAACTACAATTTATCTTTACCGGACCTGTCACAAACCTACCATCCAAATCGTTATTATATACAGGACGTCCCAAGAAAGGGTGTGATTCATACGAACACAAACGAACAAAACAGAATGATCGAGGAGCTTTACAAGGCTTACGAGCAGCCTATGTACCGGATAGCCTACGCTATACTTAAAGATGTACAGCAGGCGGAGGACGCTGTACATGACGCATTCTTAGCAGTGCTGAAGTCTGATGTAAGTATCGCAGATGTACACAGCAGCCAGACAAAGCACTATATGGTTCAGGTGATCCGGCATACAGCCATAAACCGTTACAGAAAAAATGCTTCAGACGCAGAAAGATATACTGTACTTGACGATACCGCCTCACAGATTCCGGACAGGAATAATTTAGTTGAGAAACGTATGAAGCAGGTGGAGCAAAGGGAAATTGCAGATACGATATTGAATGGTCTCAGTGAATCTGAGCGTGAGATACTGCACCTCAGATGCGAGGAGGAGCTTTCCTACAGTGAAATCGCTGAAAGGCTTTCCCTCAGTGAGCCGACAGTACGTAAGCGTTTTGAACGGGCAAGAAAGGCTGCACAGAAGCAGAAAGGAGCGCATCTTTATGGAAAAGAGATATTTACCGTTTGAGGATGAAAACTTTGATGAGATAGTTGAGGAAGCTTTTGCGCCGGATGCTGAGGTGCATGTTTTCTCCGACCGTTACAAGAGCAGAAAGGAAAGACTTATGAGAAAGTATACAAAGAAAGCTGATAAGAAGCCTGTTATGACCAAGAAAGGCTTTATCGCAGTGGCAGCAGCGGCGGCAGTATTCACGGCAGTACCGGCATCAGTATATGCTGGAACAAAGCTTTATAACGCCTACATGGAAAAGCCTGCGGAGTACCAGAGAGATATTACTATTGAGCTTGGCGATGATGCTGAGACTGTACAGACCGGCATGGACGCAGCTGTAGTAGATTCCGGAATCTATAAAATGTCTGTAGGCTACGTGCCGGAGGATATAAAGCTTGAAGCCACCGCAGAGAATGAGGACGGTAACGTCAATTCATTTAAGTACGGCACATACGGAACTGAGGAATGGCGTTCTGCGCTTTTCGAGTTCTTTGTGATAGACAACGAATCCCGTACTTTCAGTGAAAGTCTGAAAAGCGTTACCGCTGAATCCACCTATGAAACAGACGATAGGATCGTATTTATCTCACGGCTTGACAAGGATTTTGACAAGCGTGCAGAGATCTGGGTTGCATTCAAGGATACAAAGTATGTTGCAAAGATTCTCGCACTGCAGGAATTTACAGATGATGAGCTGAAAATGATGGCAGAAGGACTTGTTCTGGAGGAGTCTGATGTTGAGGTCGCTTCATCCTATACAACATATACCGAATATCAGGAACAGCTTCAAGCTCAGCTGGAGAACTCTGATGTATCAGAGCCTGACTTCTATAAAGAGCATCTGGGTGAGATGAATCTTATTTCCATAGGCGAAACCTTCAGCGATTTCGATGTGGATGTCACCCTTGATTCCATAACTTATCAGGATACCTTCGACGGCATCACTACCGATTCTATCGGCAGAGAATACGACTACAGCAAATACATGAATGCTGACGGTACACTTGCTGACAATGTACGTACATGGTACACAATGGGTGACGGCGTAAATACCATTGATGAGGTGGACTATACCGAAACAATGTCCGCAAAGATAATGGTAGTAAACCTGACATATGAGAACAAGGGTGCAGAGGAGATCGAATACTGTGTATGCCCTGGAGTACGTCCTGTTGATGAAAACGGTGACTGGCTCATTGAGAACAAATCTTTTGATGACAGATACGCTGTGGACAGTCTGAGTGCGCTTGGTTATGATGACGGATTCTTCTCATTCAGCACCGATCATGAAAACAGCAAGAACAATATTGCTGCATTCAAGCCCGGCGAAAAGGCTCAGGTTCAGCTTGCATTTATCGTATACGATGAGCCTGTAGCTGACTACTACCTCTGCCTTGATAATTACCAGGATGTATATGTTGATCTGAACGCCGCTACAAATTAAGCCTATTCAAAACACTCTCCATATAATCAGACAAGCCGGATGCCATGTGCCTCCGGCTTTCTGCTGCTTTTTGGTGAAAGTGCTGTAAATGCAATTGGGACAATTGCACGATTTAACCAAAACGTTTTTTACACGGTGAGCATTTATTGACAATTGCAAACTAAGATGCTATAATTACTATGGCAAGTTTTTTTGAAAATTTAAGGGAGGTTTTTCAAATGGCTAACAAAATCAAAAAATCATTTGCTGCCGTAATTTCCGCTGCAGTTGCAGTGAATCTGGCAGCAGCGTCTGCGTTCACCTTTGGTGTAAATGCAGACACCACAAAGTACGAATTCGAGGACGGTACACTGACAGGCTGTACTGTACAGGAGTCTGGTACACAGCGTTATCAGGAGGGCGCTTCCGGTGACAAGTTCGTATTCCTGGAAAACGGCGGCGAGATCGCAGCTGTTACAGTAAATGTTCCTGAAACAGGTATGTATGAGGTTGCACTGTGCTTCTCATCACCTTATGGTGACAAGATCCACAATCTGCTTGTAAATGACGTTGATCAGGGTCAGATCAGCTGTCCCACAACAGAAGGCTCAGAATGGGTGACATCTTCTCTCGGCTCTGTAAAGCTCAATGCCGGCGACAATACTATCGCAATCAAGAGCAGCTGGGGCTGGACAAATCTTGACTATATTACAGTAGAGACTGCAACTCTGCCGGATATCAAGGCAACAGATACAGTCTGCGCAGATCCGGATATCATTCCGGAAGCACAGAACCTGATGAACTATCTGTCTGAGGTTTACGGCAATCACATTCTCTCCGGTCAGCAGGAGATCTATATGTATGGTCCCCATGACTTTGAGTATGAGTTCAACTATATCGAGGATCTGACAGGCGAACTGCCGGCTATCCGTGCGTTTGACTATCTGAACGAAGCAAACATCCTCTACGGCTCTGAGGACGGCACAACAGATCGTATGATCGACTGGGTAAAGAACAAGGGCGGTATCATTACAGCTTCATGGCACGTAACAGTACCCAAGGATTTTGCAAACTTTACTCTGGGCGAAACAAAGGTTGACTGGTCACAGGCTACATACGGCGTATGGCAGGACGGCAGCAACAATACAATTCCGGCAACAGACTTTGATACTTCCAAGATCCTCGAGGAAGGCACAAAGGAAAGAGAATACTGGATGGCTTGCCTTGAAAAGCTGGCTGCATCCATCCAGAAGCTTGAAGATGAAAACATTCCGCTGATGTTCCGTCCGCTTCACGAAGCTGAAGGCGGCGGCGGTGAGAACGGCTCATGGTTCTTCTGGGGTCAGGACGGCTCCGCTGTTTACAAGGATCTGTGGAAGCTCACTTATGACACTCTGGTAAATGAGTATGGTCTCCACAATATCATCTGGGTATGGAACAGCTATAACTATGGTACATCTGCTGACTGGTATCCGGGCGATGATTATGTAGATATTATCGCATATGACAAGTACAACTGCACAAACTGGTCTACAGGTCAGCCTGTGCTTGAACACAACGTAAGTGCTATCTCCAGCACATTCTACGGCATCATGGAAAAGTACAACTCCAAGAAGATGGTTGCTATGTCTGAGAACGACAGTATTCCTACTCTGGAGAATATCCTTGCTGAAAAGGCTGGCTGGCTGTACTTCTGCCCGTGGTATGACGGCGGCAGCGATGATATTAAATTCCTGTCCAATCCTATCTTCAACACAAAGGAAGACCTGACAACTATGTATCAGAGCGATTACTGTATCACTCTTGACGAGCTTCCGGACGATCTTTACACAAACAGCACTCCTGTTGTAACAACTGTTTCAACTCAGGAGGGCGAGACTACAACCACAACATCCAAGACAACTACAGCTACAACTACTACAACTGAGCCGGTTCCGACAGATAAGGTTCAGGCTGAGATCGAGGAGCAGGCAGACGATTATCGTTTCACTCTGGATGAGGCTATCGGCGATACACTGTATGTTGAGCTTGAGGCTGATGACGCTGTAACATATGCAAACGGCTGTGTTGGTATCTCTGTAACATACGAGGGTACTGACTACTGGGTAGCATATAATTGGGATATCGCAGGTTCTGAGACTGTTAAGATCGACCTGACAAAGCCTTCTGAGATTTCCTACAACGACGGTCAGGATAAGGTTGCTGACACAGATCTTATCGCAGAGATCGCAGCTGAGGCTATGAAGCAGAACACCGGTCTTGTGCAGATCTGGTGGGTAAATGACGGCAACGGCGAACAGATCGACGAGACAAATATTGTTCTTGTTGACGTTTATGTTCTGAAGGAGCAGGGTTCTGAAGACACAACTACAACTGAGACTACAACTACTACAGAGACTGAAACTACAACAACAGAAACTACAACAACTGAGACTGAAACCACAACTACAACTGAGACTACTACCACAAGCTCCGGTCCTGCGCCTGATGTAGTTATCGGTGACGTAAACCTTGACGGCACCGTATCCATGATCGACCTGGTAATGCTGAACAAGTACAATGCAAAGATCATTACATTCAATGATGAGCAGATCGCTAATGCAGAATGCTGCACAGACGGTATACTCAACGGCTCTGATGCAACAGTTCTTCTGAAGTTCCTTGTACTTGCAATCAAGGTTCTGCCGGTCGTTCCTGAGGCATAATTCAAATTGATACAAACACGCCTGTTCCTGTGAGCAGGCGTGTTTTTCTTGTTGACACCTGCGTTTATGTATGGTATAATATATTTGACCGACAGTTCGTTTGCACCATCCTGTCGTTAAACAAAACTACGGGCAGCTTGAAGTATAGGTATAAGTATACACAGGCGGCTTTTCTGTATGGAGAAGCCGCCTTTTTTGGAGGAATATATGTATTTACTCAGAACAAAAGCCGCTTTTGACAGCGCACATTTTTTAAGCGGCTATAATGGCAAGTGCGCAAATCTCCACGGACACCGCTGGACTATCGAGGTAACAGCCGCACAGGAGGAATTACAGGCAGAGGGACAGTGCAGAGGAATGGTCATAGATTTTGGTGATCTGAAAAAGGCTGTACGCCGAATTGCAGATGATTTTGACCATGCAACAATTTATGAATCCGGCACACTGAAAGAAAGCACGATTGCCGCATTCAATGATGAGGGTTTCCGTCTGATAGAAGTTCCGTTCAGACCTACAGCAGAATGCTTTGCAAGGCATATTTACGGACTTATGAAAGCAGAGGGCATTCCTGTCAAGAGCGCAGCTGTATATGAAACACCCGAAAACTGCGCAGTTTATGAGGAGATGTGACATGGAGCATAAATACAGAGTTGCGGAATGGTTTGTGAGCATAAACGGCGAGGGCACGAGAGCCGGAGAGCTTGCGGTATTTGTAAGGCTTTGCGGATGTAATCTCAGATGCAGCTATTGCGATACCATGTGGGCGAACACTATGGATGCACCTCATACAGAAATGACAGCTGAGGAAATACGCCGTACCATACTTGAAACAGGCGTTAGAAACGTGACGCTGACAGGCGGCGAACCTCTGCTTCATCCTCATGCCAAGGAATTGCTTGAGTGCCTTTTGCAGGATGATTCTCTCAGTGTTGAGATAGAGACAAACGGCAGCGTCTGCATAGAATCGTTTCTCGGAAGTGTAAACCGTCCGCTGTTTACTCTTGACTATAAGCTGCCGTCAAGCGGCATGGAAGCTGAAATGTGCTTTGAGGAGAATC
>JAZNOB010000077.1:0-14310 GCA_045580565.1 Ruminococcus sp. | reverse complement strand
ATTTCGTAGGCAGAAAGACCGTCTTTTCCGTCAGCACCATCTTTGCCATCTGTACCATCCTTACCGTTTAATCCATCTGCACCGTCCTTACCATCGACACCATTCTTCCCGTCAGCCCCTTTCAAACTGTTCAGCCATTCTGTAAGTGTACCAGTAAACCCATTCTGAACAGCAAGTTCATACGCAGACAAGCCATTTTCTCCGTCCTTGCCATTCGTGCCGTTACTGCCGTTCTGCACCTCTGACAGTAGTTTCTTCATTTCTGCAAGCAACTGTGCATAGAGGTCGGGAGTCGGTGGCACGTTACAGCTTTCACCGTCAAAACCCGACGGTCTGACATGGAGCGTGACAGGCACAGTGGTTGCACGGACAGTCGTGTCACTTTCGATGTCATAGCCGAAAACACTCATTTCCACCATACCGGGATGAAGCTCCGAGGGCAGCAGACAGGACAGGGCTTGCGTAGCCTTCGCTGTTGCGGTAATTCATGTGGTAGCTCCTTTCAGAATTTCATGGGAGGGCGGCAATCACCCTCCGCATGAGTGGTCGTGTTTATAATGGTTTAGAACGGCACATCGCCATCACCAAGAATCTCCTCAAAGTCGTCAAGGTCACCAAGACCAGCCGACTGCGAAGCAAACTGCTCCTGTGGACGCTGTGCAACGGTATCACCCGATACAGCAGGCTTTTCCTTGTAAATGTGCTTGCATTCGGGGAAACAGGACTGATTCATGAATTTCACGTTTTCACGGGTGCTGCCGTTGTAGGTGTCGTGATCAATGGTCACCCTCATAACGTGATTAATGAGGTCGGCACAAAGGTCTGCCACCGTTTCATAAGACTTGCCGCTGGGAAGATTCGCCGCCTTTGCGAGGAACATGATCTGCTTGTAGCTGTATCCCTGCACCTGCATATCCGCCTGCGTCGGTTCCTTGCGTTTCCAGAGCGTATGGAAAATCAGACGGTTCTGATACTTCTGTTCCACATCGTTACGGATCACAAGCGTAAGGTTAAGCCCGGTCGCACCATTCTGGGTAGTGCGTTCTTCAATGCTCTTGATAATGACCTCATATTCACCCTTGGGGATAAGGTCAAAGCTGCTGACTTCTGTGTAATCTGTTGAGAATCCCATATTATCGTCCTCCTTCAATGAGTTTTCTTGCATCCTCCGTACTTCTGCAAATACCTGCAATTGCACCGGCTTTCTGCATAGCGGAGAGAAATGCTTTCTGTTCCAACGGGTACAACCACATAGTCACCAACGGAAATGTTATCCTCATCGGCAATGTAATAGTAGCTTTTGTAGCCCTCCTATCAGTTCAAAAAGTTATCGGCTATTGCATTTAGCTGAGCAGCAATTTCCGCAAAGTCACAGTTAAGATCCAGCGTTTTAACGCTAATTCTGTTTCCACTCATCATATAAGTATTATCTGGCTGAATACGGCTACATCGAAAAATTCATCGAGCGCCTGGGTGAACGATACAACATCCGTGAGATTGCCTTTGACCGTTGGGGCACTGTGCAGATGGTACAGAATCTTGAAGGTATGGGGTTCACGGTAGTTCCTTTCGGACAGGGATTTAAGGATATGTCCCCACCCACAAAGGAACTGATGAAATTGGTACTGGAAGAAAAAATCGCCCACGGTGGGCATCCCGTTCTCCGTTGGATGATGGATAACATCTTCATCCGCACCGACCCCGCCGGCAACATCAAGCCGGATAAAGAGAAATCCACAGAGAAAATCGACGGTGCTGTTGCCACGATTATGGCTCTCGACCGTGCAATCCGCTGTGGCAATGATACTACTGCTTCGGTTTACGATGACCGAGGCATTTTGTTTATCTGATTTCGAATATTTTCCCTTAAAAGTGGTATGATGTTAAGGGAACTTCTCTCAACCTATTGATTTTCGCCTTATTTTATGCTATAATTTAAGGGAAAGACCTGGAGGTGAGGTAATGAGAGCTTTTAATTATTCTGAAATCAAGAATCAAAAATGGGATTCGGACATTCTCGGTCTCGTTGCAGCAATATACAAAGAAGCCGGAAAGCAGGAAATGTATTTAAAGCAGCGTCCGGAGGAACTGGAAAAACTGGTAGAGATTGCTAAGGTGCAAAGTACCGAGGCATCTAATGCCATTGAAGGCATTGTGACCACAAGTACCCGTATCAAGCAGTTGGTGGAGGAAAAAACCACACCGAAGAACCGTGATGAGCAGGAGATTGCCGGTTACCGTGATGTTCTCAATATCATCCACGAGAGTTTCGATGCCATTCCAATCACACAGAATTATATCTTGCAACTGCATAAAATTCTGTACAGCCACATGAATAATCCTATGGCCGGCAGAACCAAGAGTGTGCAGAACTATATCAGCGCCACATACCCGGATGGCCATGTGGAGATACCCTTTACACCGCTTGCACCCTATGAAACTCCGGAGGCATTGGACAGAATCTGCGAAGAATACAATCGTGTCATTGGTAACATGGAGGTCGAACCGTTGATTGCGATTCCTGTTTTCATTCACGATTTTCTGTGCATCCATCCGTTCAATGATGGCAATGGCAGAATGAGCCGGTTGCTCACAACTCTTCTACTCTACAGAAATGGTTTCTATGTCGGAAAGTACATCTCCCTGGAAGCCAAAATCGCCAAATACAAAGACCTTTATTATGATGCCCTCGGCCAGGCTCAGATCGGTTGGCATGAAGGCACAGAAGATGTTGTTCCGTTCATTAAGTATCTGCTTGGAACGATTCTTGCCGCCTACAAGGACTTTAAAGACCGTTTTGCACTGGTGGAAACCAAACTGCCCGCACTGGAAACCGTAAGACGCGCCACAATGAATAAGATCGGTCGGTTCACTAAGCAAGACATCCGTGAACTTTGTCCGTCGCTCAGTATCAGTTCCATTGAGGGCGCGCTTCGTAAGTTGGTAGCATCCGGTGAACTGAAGCGTGAAGGTTCCGGCAAGAATATCTGCTATTACAGATTAAAGTGATTCCCTCAACAATTTATTCATTCCCTCAAAAGTGCTATTGAATTAAGGGAACAGTCACAAGAATAAGGTTAAGCATCTATCGGAAACGGTAGGTGCTTTTCTTATACTCATTTTCAAGGAAGGAGTGTGATTTTCATGAGTATATTCAGCGGTTTGTTTCGTTCCAGAGATAAGCCCACCAATGCAACATCCGGCAGTTCCTACCGCTTTTTCATGGGCGGCAGCACCTCCGGCAAAAATGTGACGGAACGCTCTGCGATGCAGATGACCGCAGTTTACTCCTACGTGAGGATTCTTGCGGAGGCCGTGGCGGGACTGCCTTTGCACCTTTACCGCTACACCGATAAGGGTGGCAAGGAGAAAGCCATCGACAATCCTTTGTATTTTCTCCTGCACGATGAGCCGAACCCGGAAATGACCTCATTCGTTTTCCGTGAGACCTTGATGACCCATCTTCTTCTGTGGGGCAATGCCTACGCACAAATTATCCGCAACGGCAAAAACGAGGTCATTGCACTGTACCCGCTGATGCCCAACCGCATGACGGTGGACAGAGACGAACACGGTCAGCTTTATTACCAGTACAACACCAGCAAGGATGACGCACCGACCATGAAAGGCAGCGCGGTATCCTGGAACATCCCGGCACCGTCAAGGACCCTTCGCGTGTAAGGGAAGGTCTGCTGTGCCGTATATCCCAGAAGCTTATTAGCATCACGCTGTAAGGTGGTCAGATCGTAGAGCTTCGGAGGATTGGACTTCTTATTCTCCCTCTTTGCTTCTATAACTGTTGCTGTCTTTCCGTTGCAGGTTAAAGCGACTTTCTGTGCAGCGGATTCATCGTCAATGCGCTCAGAGGATGCAGTAAACGCTCCGCAGTCAAGTTCAACTGTAAAATATTTCTGCTTGACAAAATTCTTCACATCGTGATCACGCTGCACTATCATGGCAAGAGTCGGTGTCTGAACTCGTCCGGTATTGAGTTTTGCGTTATAGCGGATAGAAAACAGACGAGAGCCGTTCATTCCCACAAGCCAGTCAGCCTTTGCTGCCTGATGGATGTCTCTGTGGATGATCGTACTCAGAAACAAGAAAATCATAATCAATGTTTTCCTTTACTACTTGCGTATATCCATCTATCTTATCCATCAATTCCGCTGCTCTGTGTTGTGATTCGTTTTCAGATTTTGATTGATAAGATTGATCTGATTCACTCAGTATGGTTCTATTAGTCTGATTATATATAGGGAGTTTTGATTTTCGAAATTCTTGACTTGTGATTTTCAAAGCACCAGAATTTTGATTTTCACAATTCAAGGATTTTGATTTGTGATTTTCAAAATGCAGGAATTTTGATGTGAAAATAAAAAAGGACGTTTCTCTTTTTTCGAGAAACGTCCGGATTTTATTTTTTAATTTTACTTGTTATTTCAATCTGTTCGCATCGTATTTTCGTTGTTTTCTTTACTTCCCTAAGATAGGTAATACTGCATTTATTTTTGTGAAAACCACGCATTTTCGGTAAATTCTACAAATCTGAAACGATAGCCCCTTGCTATCGTTTTTTATTGGATTTTTGAGAAAAAAGGGTGCATTGTTCATCGGCTGTGAAAAGTACGAAAAATAGGGATTCTGCCAACTCACTGCAATCAGCTGTTCAGCAGATGATTTTACGACACAGCCATCCGGCAATGCCGGAGAAAAGCTTGCCTGCGGAGTGATTGCGAGGTGCGGAAAAGGGTGTCAGTAAAATGTATGATAAAATATGAGAAAGCCTGCTGTCAGAGAGAGACGATCTCCGACAGCAGGCTATATTAAATTTGAATTGATTCTTAACTCAGCCGAATCATAATCATATCATCCAACTTTACATCACGGATATCACATACCTCGTAATTACGAAGATAAGTTACAAGTCCGAGTGCATTCAGTGCACGTATCATGCTGCTCGTCAGTGCTTCTGTCCGCCGCTTGTAGCCGAAATCACGCAGAAGGGTACGCAGCTTGATTTTTCGGTATGATATTCCTGAATACATCAGCTGCAGCCAGATCAGCTTGAAATATGCACCGAAGTAGTCTGCACCTGTATCTGCTTCAATAGTACTGTCAACTTCACGCAGGATCAGTTCTGCTTCGTTGTAGGTTCTGTCATCGAGTTCATACAAAGTGAGCAGATTCATGACACTTTGCTTGAACAGGAGATGCTCATGGCGATAATCCCATACGATCATTTGATTATGATATTCATGCAAATCAAGAAGGATCTCACGTTCTCTTTTATGGGAAAAGTTCTCAATGAAAAAGTAGGTCGCAGCATCCTGCGGTGTGAGCTTATACTTTGTATGTACCATTACTTATCACTCTTACGCATATTGCAGGTTCTGCAAAGCACCTGTAAGTTTTCCTGTACAGTCAGACCGCCCTTTGCCATGGGTATGATGTGGTCAACCTGTAAGTAGGTGCGGGTAGGAAAAGTCTCGCCGCATTCAGCACACACATAAAGTCCATCTGCATTTCTTGCCGATGTATAGGTGTTTTCCTTGAGTGCAAGACCGATCTTCGGATAAAGCGCAATGATCCTCTGCAAAGGAAGCTGCTCCAGATTCCGCATTTCTGCTTCGCTCTGCGGCACTTCTGATGTGATCTCAATATCTCCATCCAGCTTATCCAGCTCTAAATCAATAAGTCTTTTGAAGAAATACTGATTTGTGTAATACACAGGAATCATGCTGCCTTCTTCATCCCACAGTTCCTGAATATAGGCATTCTTCTCGCTTCTGCGCATATCCTCATCATAGATCTTCTTAGCGATCTGGGATACATCCAGCTTCTTTCTGTCCATCTCATCAATGGTGACGAACAGAGGCTCTACTGCTTTTTGCGCATAGAATTTCAGCAGATGTTCAATGTCCTTGCGGCTGCAGGAGGGAATCATATTCTCATCAAAATAGCTTTCAAAGCAGTGCTCCGTCATATCCTCCAGTGTCCCCTCAGGAATGGTTTCGCCGTCAATGCCGTAATGCTCCATGAGATTCGGCAGATCACGAATCAGGCTCTTGTAGGCGGTTTCCGTGCTGTTGTATACAAGGATCTGGTGATTGCACTCAAATGTAGAAAGTACATACATACCAAGCGGAATTCTTTCAATGGCAGCGATCCCATCCAGTGCGGAAGTATCTACCGCAGAATCTGCCATGAGTGCAAATTCCTCCAATTTGGAAATAGCGAGCAGGCGAACATTATGCTCACGTTTTTCATGCTCAGTTTCCTTTTCATGATATTCCGCATCAGTAAGTGTTTCAGGATTCACCCATGCAATTTTATCGTTCCAGTCGTCCACAAAGCTCACTACATAGGCTTCCTTTGTACCGCCTGCTTTCAGACCACGCAGTGCTCTGCCTACCATCTGGGTCATGAGTACCGTGGAGACGGTGGGACGTGTCAGGAAAACAGTATGCGTTTTCGGCAGATCTGTTCCCTCTGTGAGGATATTGACATTGATCAGCACCTGAATCTCGCCGTTTCTGTACTTTTCAATTTTCCATTCATTGTCCTCACCCGAAAGGGTAATGCCTGTAATGGCGTCACGAACAGAGGAGATGATGTACTCTGACTTGATGCCGTATTTCTTACCCTTTTCATTGAACAAGGCATTCAGTGCAATGGCATGATTCTGATTGAGTGCAAAAACAATAGTGGGTCCATACTTTTCGTAGTTTTCCAGATATTTATTTACTATGAGACTGTTACGTTCCTTACTGTCGGCAATATCGTTGGCGATATTTTCAGGAATCATATCCAGATTTTCAATGCTTTTCAGTGCCTTGATACCCAGATGTTCCGTAAATTGAAGCTCTGTGCTGTATTCATCGAAAATGGGAGTAGCAAGGATGCCCTTTTTGATCAGCGTTTCAAGGTCGGTCTTATACACAATATCATCTGTAAAGATCTGCTTGAGTGCGCCCTGCTCGTCCTCAGAAGTACGGAACGGTGTCGCAGTCAGACCGAGAAGCTTCATGGACTTTGCATTGTCTGAAACATACTGAATGATTTTCTTATAGGACTTTGCAACAGCGTGATGTGCTTCATCTATGACAAGGAAAACCTCCTCGCCGCTGAGCCAGTCACTGAGCTTGTCCAGACTGCGGATCATGCTGTCCTTGCCCGCAATGATGATATTGTCGGCAGGCTTGATATGCACGGGCTTGTCGTGCATACCCGAAATAATACGGTAGCTGAATACGGTGCGGTTTACCATATTGTCAGTATAGGCATTGCGTGCAAATGCTTCGGCAGCCTGTTCTAAAAGCAGGTGGCGATGTGCGATCCAAAGGATCTTCTTCCCCTTATCCACAGCATTGCGGAGAAGCCAGTGTGCTGCGGTCAGCGTCTTACCGCCGCCTGTGGGCAGTACCAGCAGCGTGCGGAAGTCATTTTTCTTATTCATAGCGTCCAGTTTCTTCACTGCCGCTTCCTGATGCTCATAGAGCTGTCTGGGATTCCTGCCGTTTGCAGGGGTAATGGTCTGTGCGTTAATGTTTTCTACCAGAATGGGCATTTTGTTTCACCTCATAGTTTTTAATTGTTATACTATAACTGGTTGACTATTCCATCATATCATATCAGGTGTACTATAAATGGTACTTTGTTTATTCTCCGAAAGCCTCCTCATACATATTCGCTGTTTCAAGTGCAAGACGCTTTATTTCATCTGCAACCCACTCAGGCGATACGATAATCGCACCATCGCCGAAACCAATCATCCACGACAGGAAGGTGGGACTTACAGCTGCCTTAAATTCCGCCTGAAAGCAGTCGTTCTCCAGTTCCTGCAGCCGAACATTATCTCCGAATCTGTCGATCACCAGATTCAGATACGCATTATCAAATATGGCAGTGATATGTTCAGTTTCACCATCAAACATGGAGAAAATAGGTTTCACATATGAAGCAGCATTAAAAGGCTTTTTCGGCGTACTGAGCCGCTGTTTGCTGACAGAAATATCGGTCATGATTTCGTTGACGGTAAGTGTATGTTCCTCGTCAGTTTATTCGTAGAAGAATTTAAGCAGATATAGAAGTTTCTGTTTCTGATTCTCGGATTTCGCCATAGGGATGCTCCTTATGTGTCGTTTGTCATATTATATCATATTTTGATGAAAACTTCAATAGTGGGTATTTATCAATTTGGGTTTAAACCATAAAAGGAGCGTGTTTTATTAGGGATGTTATAAAAAAAACACGCCACAGCTTTTCATCAAGCTGCGTACTCATCCTGCTTCTACGGTTTCGTAGCGTTTTCTCTGATGTATACCTGTAATATGGCATTGACCTCATTCTGCTGAACAAACAGTTCATCAACCTTTTTCTCCAAAGCTGTACAGTCGGAGAGAAGATCCCGCACCTGATGACAGGCGGCAAGGAAATCCTCCCGATTCTCAAGCACGGATTTGCAGGCGATCACGAATGAGACATATGTCCATCGTTTCTCCGGCAGATAGTTGCAATTTCTATGCTTATGTGGTATAATTAGAAATAATGATACAGGTTAAGGATGGGCAGGAATGAGGACAGAATATAAATTCGAGGCTGCACTTCCCTACAGCCTTCACGATATGCGTGTGAGCAGCATAAGAATTATAGACGATGATCTGCATTTTACTTTTGAGAATGGAATCGTCAAGCTTTCAGGGCCCTGTAATCAGGTTAACGGCACTATGACGCTTGAAAAAATTGATCAGGATTTCTGTACAGTGTTCCTGCTCAGTAAAAATGGAAAATGCGGTAAATTCCAAGGACAAAAGATGGAACTTGCCAGATTTCTCAGTAAGTATGATTCTTTCAGCTTTGAAATAGTAGACGAGCTGTATGGATACCATCAGGTCTGTTATGGCGGATTTCTGTCGCTGCCCGAATGCAGTTATCTGATCGAAATTCAGATCACAGTCTACTACAATGGCAGCATTGTATATAACACTGAGGAAATGTAATTTCATCAAAAAATAATTTCACGGAACTTTGCGATAATGTATCGCTTATAAAAATTTTAAAATCACAGGAGTAACAACCATGAGAAAAGACTTCGGAGCAAAGGCAATTCTTTACCCTATGCCGGTACTTATCATCGGCTCTTACGATGAAAAGGGCGTACCTGACGCTATGAATGCAGCATGGGGCGGTATCAGTGAGGAGACTCAGATCTCTATCTGTGTAAGCGAAACACACAAAACCACTGCCAACATACTTGCAAGAAAGGCGTTCACAGTCAGTGTTGCTGATGCGGAAAATGTAGTGGCTGCTGACTATGTGGGCGTTGTGTCCGGAAGCAAGGAGCCTGACAAGATCAGAAAGGCTGGCTGGACTGCTGTAAAGAGCGGAAATGTAGACGCGCCTCTGTTCGAGGAGCTGCCTCTTGCACTGGAATGCAGACTCATAAGCTATGACGAAGAATCCTGCCGTCTGGTCGGAGAAATCGTGAATGTATGCGCTGATGAACGCATTCTGACAGACTGCAAGGTGGATCTCTCCAAATTCCGCCCGATCACCTATGATCCGGTAAATCACGATTACCTGACCCTCGGTGAAAAGGTCGGCAAGGCTTTCAGTGACGGACTGAAGCTCAGATAAATACATGGAGGGATTCAGGATGAAATCCGGTAAAATTATTTCAGGGCTTCTTGCAGCTGCAGCGCTCTTTGTATTCACTTTCAATGTGAGTGCAGCTGAAAGCACCATTAGCCTCTATTCAGGTGAAGCGTCGGCGGATGCGTGGACCTGCCCCGTTACAATTCCTGTTGCAGATAAGAATATCTTTGCCGAGGGAAATACCATTGCTGTGCAGTGCGATACAGATTCAGCACCATATCTTGCCCTTACATCCAACAGCGGCGGCGAAGCATGGGCGCAGGTTCTGCCGGATGGTGCAGACAGCAACTGGTACTATTATTCTTATGATGCCATGTCAGCCGCCTTCGGTACGGATTTTTCGCTGCTTGACTACATATCCGTAATGGCATCGGACACACCCATAACAGTGTATTCCATAGATATGCTGATGAAAAGCAATGGCGATACACCTGAATATGATAATGTGCAGCATAGATCACGTGTAGTCGGATATCTGCCGGACTGGTCATATCAGGCTTATGGCAGTCTTGATTTCAGCGCACTCACCCATCTGAATATTGCGTTCTGCAATCCGGACGCTGAAGGAAAGCTCTCCTGCTGGACACCTGACAGTGAAATGAAAAACATAGTAAACAAGGCTCATGCTTCCGGTGTAAAGGTAATGGCGGCTCTTGGCGGCGGCGGCGGATGTGACGGGTATCTTCCCCTCATTGATACTCCAGAAGAAATGGCGGATTTCAACAAAAGCATCATGACCTACTGCGAAACCTATGACCTTGACGGAATCGATCTGGATATTGAGCTTGGCTCCAGCCATGAGATATGGAACTACTATGCGGACTGGACAGCTTCCCTGAGAGTTCTCTGTGATGAGCAGGGCTACGAGTTATCTACAGCAACGGCACAATGGGTCGCTGTTAATGTAACTCCTGAAACCTTCGGGCTTTTTGATTTTGTAAATGTCATGGCGTATGATAACGACGCTGATGAAAGCTCTCACGCAGACATGGAGTTTGCCGAAACCTCCCTGCAATATTTCAACATACAGAAAAAGATACCCAAGGACAAGCTTGTGCTTGGCGTACCTTTCTATGGCAGAGGATATACTGCTGAAGGCAGGCTGGACTGGAATTCTTATGTTGCCTTTTCCGAGCTTATCGAATCGGACGCATCGAATTATAATAAGGACTTGTGGAACGGTATTGCCTATAATGGTGCAGCGACCATCCGTGAAAAATGCGTTCTTGCAGGTGAATACGGCGGAATCATGATCTGGGAATTGTCCCAGGACGCTGCCGGAGAGTATTCCCTGCTTGCTGTAATAAAAGAGGAACTGACAGAACCTGCTTCTGCTTCAGGAGATGTCAACGCAGACGGCAGCTTCACTATTGCGGATATAATAATGCTTCAGAAATGGCTCATTTGCGCAGGAGACATCACCGACCTGCAGGCTGGAGATATCTATGCAGACGGCAGGCTGAATGTTTTCGACCTTTGCATCATGAAGCATAAACTGCTACAGATATTAAAAGATGCTGCATAACGCAAAAACAGCCGCTGGTTTTCAGCGGCTGTCTTTTTACATATTGAAGCGTTTCTTAGAATGCCTTGCCTACAGAGCCAAAGAGGTTCATCTTCTCTTCAACCTTAGCAAGAATTGCATCGTAACCAGGAGCCAGAAGCTTTCTGGGGTCGAAGCCCTTCTTAACCAGATCCTTGCCCTCTTCGATGTACTTTCTTGTTGCTTCAGCAAATACCAGCTGGCACTCTGTGTTTACGTTGATCTTTGCAACGCCCAGAGAGATAGCCTTCAGGATCTGCTCGTCCGGAATACCTGTACCGCCGTGGAGTACCAGAGGCATATCGCCTACTGTTTCCTTGATAGCAGCCAGTGTCTCGAAGGACAGACCTTCCCAGTTATCCGGATATACACCGTGGATGTTGCCGATACCAGCAGCCAGAATGTCTACGCCCAGATCAGCAATTGTCTTGCATTCCTGAGGATCAGCACACTCGCCCTTGCCGATTACGCCGTCTTCTTCGCCGCCGATAGAGCCTACCTCAGCCTCGATAGACAGACCCAGCTTGTGAGCTACAGCTACCAGTTCCTTTGTCTTTGCGATATTTTCCTCGATCGGGAAATGTGAACCGTCGAACATGATAGAAGTAAAGCCAGCCTTGATGCAGTCATAGCACTGATCATATGTGCCGTGGTCAAGGTGCAGAGCTACCGGTACTGTAATTCCCAGACACTCGTCCATAGCCTTTACCATAGCTGCAACTGTCTTGAAGCCGGTCATATACTTGCCTGCACCAGCGGATACGCCCAGAATTACGGGAGATTCCAGCTTCTGTGCTGTGTTCAGGATAGCCTTTGTCCATTCCAGATTGTTGATGTTGTACTGACCAACAGCGTACTTGCCGTCACGAGCCTTTTCCATCATTTCCTTTGCAGATACTAACATTTTATTTCCTCCTAAAGAAAATTATAAAGCAGTGCCTGATGCACTCTTATATTTATTATAACTCATTTGCTTTGAAATTGCAAGAGGTTATTGTAAATTTATATCATTCCTGAATTATATGCTCCGCCGTTCAGCTTTATCAACACTCCTGCGAAAATTGTCGCTTGAAAAATATGCGGGTATATATTATAATTATATAAGGACTAATTATATATTTCAAAGGAGATCTCAAATGAACCTTCATGAATACTACTTAGGCGAAGCTTTTGACGCCTACACATATTTCGGGGCTCATCCTCAGGAAAACGGCGGTATAGTTTTCCGCACGATCGCTCCTAATGCTGAAAAGGTTTCTGTTATCTGCGAGGCAAATCACTGGGCAGAAACACCAATGACGAAAGAAACAGGCGGCGGTATTTACAGCTGCTTCATTCCAGACGCAAAACCGGGGCATATGTACAAATACCGCATCTATATCAAAAATGCTGATGTTCCCTTCATCGACCACTGCGACCCCTACGGCTTCGGCATGGAGCTTCGTCCGGGAAACGCCTCTGTTATACGTGATATAACCGGATACAAGTGGCAGGACGCTGAATGGATGGCAGGCAGAGGAAACCACTTCGAAAAGCCTGTGAATATATACGAGGTTCATCTCGGCTCATGGTTGGAAAATCCCGACGATGAGAACGGCTGGTATTCCTACGAGGAAATCGCACCTAAGCTGGCGGAATACGTCCTCAGACAGGGATTCAATTATGTTGAATTCATGCCTCTGTCAGAGCATCCGGCGGACTGCTCTTGGGGATATCAGAACACCGGATTTTTCAGCCCCACTGCACGCTACGGCGACGCTGAAGGTCTTATGAAGCTGGTGGATATCCTGCACCAGAACAATATCGGCGTTATCATGGACTACGTTCCGGTGCATTTTGCTGTTGACGGCTACGGACTTGCTATGTATGACGGCACGCCTTTCTATGAATATCCTGACAAGGAGACTACCCGAAGCGAATGGGGCAGCTGTAATTTCAATCACTCACGTGGAGAGGTATGCAGCTTTCTTGCGTCCTGCGCCAATTTCTGGCTCAGTGAATTCCATTTTGACGGTATACGCATGGACGCTGTTTCACGTCTTATTTACTGGTACGGCGACCCTCGTGCCGGCGTAAACCTGAACAGTCTCACCTTCCTGAAGCGTATGAACCGTGGTCTCCACGAGCTTCATCCCACAGCTATGCTTATTGCCGAGGACAGTACTGACTACGATGGTGTAACACGTCCGGTAGAATTCGGCGGTCTTGGCTTTGACTATAAGTGGGATATGGGCTGGATGAATGACACACTGAATTTCTTCCGTGCTCACCCATGGTCACGTTCTGACATCTATCATATGCTTACATTCTCCATGATGTATTATCACAAGGAACGATATCTCCTGCCTCTTTCTCATGACGAAAACGTCCACGGAAAGGCAACTATTCTCCAGAAGATGTTCGGTGACTATGAGCAGAAATTCCCTCAGGCACGTGCGCTTTATATGTATATGTATCTACATCCCGGAAAAAAGCTTCTGTTTATGGGCAGCGAATTTGGTCAGCTCAGAGAGTGGACCGAGGAGCAGGAGCAGGATTTTTCCGTGCTGAAATATCCAATGCACGATTCATTCAGGGAATATATGGCTGAGCTTTGCAGTATATACCAGAGCGAAAGAGCTATATACGGCAGCGACTATTCACCTGAGGGCTTCCGCTGGGTAGACTGTCATCAGGAGAGCAAGTGCATTTACGCATTCGAGCGCAGATATGAAAACGAAAGCATCATTGCCCTGTTTCATTTTTCTGACGCAGGAACTGAAAGCTTCAGGTTCACCCTTCCCTACAATACTATAACTCCCCTGCTCCACAGCGAATGGGAGGAATGGAGCGGTACGCTGAAGAAGGATACCACTCCTGTAAAGGGCACACCCATTGAGGAAAGCGGTAACTTTGAATACGAAACAATGCTTCCGCCTTTCTGCGGTGTGATATTCAGGGCGAAACGGTAAATATGTGCATCAACAAAAAGCGGTACCTTTGACAGGTACCGCTTCAGCTTGTAGAAAAAGTCGAATTTCCGCATAAGGCTCCCTTTGAGAAAGGGAGCTGGCACGCCGAAGGCGTGACTGAGGGATTGGAAATACACGCTAAATCGCAGTTTTTCTGCGCTT
>JAZNOB010000076.1:0-7050 GCA_045580565.1 Ruminococcus sp. | reverse complement strand
AGCCTACCGAGAGAGCAGTGGTACCGATAGAATCGGTAAACGGCTTGGGTGTACCTGTCTCCTCGAGTGTATCAGGATCTACAGTTGTGAGTTCAAACTTCTTTGCAGCTGTAATAACATTGCCGTCCTCATCGATCTTCTTGATCTCAACAGAGCCGCCGTAGGTATTCGCAAGTGCAACAGAAACCTTTGTACCGTCTGTTGTGATAGCGAACTTGTCGCTGTGAACATCTGCAAGTGTGACTGTTTCGTTGTCGAAGTAGAGGACGATCTTTGAAAGTGAATACTGATCCCACTTTTCCACCTGGAACTGAGTAGTCATGCCTGCCCATTCGCTCTTTGTATAACCGTCACCAAGATCAAATGTGTTATAGTACAGAGATCCATCCTGTATTGTTTCGCCCTTAGAAAGCTGGCTTGCCCATCCGCAGCCTCCGTTATCAGTCCAGAAATTATGCTTTGCACCATCCGCACCGGCGCTGTATACTACGATCTTTGTAAGGAGCGCAGAATCATTCGGGAAGCTGTCAGCAGTAACAGCAGCCTGATTGCCGCTTACACTGAGTTCAGAAGTAGACTCAGATTTGCTTACAACGCCCTTCTGAGCAGTCTTATCGCTGAATACAGTAAACACATTCAGCGCACCGAGAGCATCTTCCTTATAGCCGTCAGGAGTCTTTGTCTCAACGAGAGCGTAATATCCTGCCTCAAGACCGTCAGCAAATGTCCAGAGATTTTCTGTTGCGGTATGAGTACCTGCCGCAGTATAGTCAGTGCCTTCTGTAAGATCGGAAAGCAGAACAGTGGTTGACTCCTTATCTGCAATCGCTGTAACACCTGCGTCAGTGAGCTTTATGAGAGTAAGCTCAGCACCTGCAACAGGCATTTCGTTTGCGCTGTCGATCTTGGAGATGGAGAAGTCAGGCTTTTCCTCATCCACCATAGTAATGGTACGGCTTATGGAATCCTTAAGCTCTGTCTTTGTCCAGCCATTGAGCTGTTCGCCGATAGAGTAATTTCCGCCCTGACCTACAACATCAGGGTAGGCAGTCGGATCAGTCAGGGACGAATAAGTGTAGAGAACACTGTTTTCGCCGTCCTGCGTAATGAAGAAATAGAGAGGTGACGCCTTCAGATAGCCGGAAGGTACAGCTTCTTCAGTAAGCTTATAGATATTGCTGTAGGTAGTGGTTTCAGATGCAAACCAACCGCTGCCCTGCTGTGTCCTGTTCAGAGAGCAGTATCTGATCTCACTTTCATCACTTCCGAATGAGAAGCTTCTGATGCCTGTGCCGTCAGTTGTCCATTCAACAGCCTCAGAACCGTCAGAAGAAATGCCGTAGGTCGTATTGCCGAACATTGTATTTACGGTAACGGTCTCACCCACAAGCTTCAGCCCTGCACCTGCAAGAGCCGCTGTGCCGTCAGTCTTACTGATAGTGATAGCCTCGTTATTTACGATCTCAAAGGTGTCTACTGTTTCGTAGGTGCTGAAGTCAATGAGAGGGTCTACCACCTTGCCGCCACTTACAACGATACCATAGTCCGGTGATGCTGCATCGAAGAAGTGAATAACGATATTGTCAGTAACAGTGCCTGCGTCTGTAGTATACTCGCAGTTGAAGATCACGGAAGAGCCTTCCGCTGCTGCGCCAACGGCATTGAACATGATGGTGTTGCCGTCAATATGACCTTCGCCGCCGTTACAGGTTGCTGTCATGCCTGCGGCATCGGGAACGGTAACATTGATAGTACCTGTTGTTACATCAATAACGTATTCACGGTCATCTATCTGGTAGATATTTTCTGCGATCTTAGTAAGCTCAGCTTCAGCTGTCTGAGAAACGGACTCTCCGTCCTTTTCTGCTGTTTTTACTGTTGTGTAGGTATTGTCGGTGTAAACTGTGATAGTTGCCTTTTCACAGTACTTAGCCGGAATAGTAATGGGAATGACTTCAGATGTGCCCTCATAATCAGAGCTGTCTGCTGAAACCTTCTTGTAGTACTTATTCTTGCTTGTGTCACCGCCGATGGTAACAGGGTCTGTGCCGTCGCTGTAGGTTACTGTAATTGATAAAATATTGTCAGGTAGTTTATCTGTACTTGAAGCAACAGAAGCAAGTGTGGATACATTTTCAAAAACCACTTCTTCCGTACCTGCATTAACAACAATATCTTCACCATTGTCGCTTGTCGATTCATAACGTATGCAGATCTTACCACTGTATGTACCGTCTGTCTTTACTGTAACAGTATCAATATTATCAAACTTTGTCACTGCGGAAAGATCAGCTTTATACCACCACTGTGATCCACTGAAGCTGACCTTATCAGACTCGAACAGCTCAAACAGAGCCTGATCTTCCTCAGAAGCAGCCTCATAATCAGCCTGAGTATAGATCGTCTTATCGAATGTTACCATGCTGCCTGTAACAACGTCAGCAGTAAGCTGCTCGGTTTCCTTTATTTCGAAGTAATGGGCAGTATCTGATACAGCGTATCCAGCCGGAGCTGATACTTCCTTGATAACGTACCTGCCTGCACCTACTTCAATAGTAGTTGTATCATCACCTGTTGTGAATGTATCAACCAGCGTCTCAACAGCTTCGCCATCTGCACCGGCAGTTACAGAGAACAGTCCGATCTCTGCACCGGGAAGGAACTCGCCTGCTGTATCAAGCTTGTTTACGTCTACTGCATATTCGGCTTGTACGCCGAGAATATCAATAGGACCTGTATAGGGACGATAACCAAATTCTGTTGCACCTTTAAAGGACTGTGCAACAAGAGCACCGGACAGATGTCCTCGTGCATCTCTGTTTACAAGAGTGCCGTCAGCGGCTACTGACTGGTCTCTTACAGCTGCGCCGGGTGCAAAGATAGTACCCTGGAAGTTCTTGCCCAGCACCGCTGAAGTTGCTTCATGCAGGTTGTATATAAGACTTGTAACGCCTACATCGTTATTCTTGGCATTGCCGTCGCCTGTGGAGATAGCCTTGCCGTTGATAGTAGTCTTAACGTCGCCGTTTGCAACAGTAACACTGTCGCCTGCGATATTGATTACGATATAAGCATATTCCCATGTACTTGTCTGAGCAGTAGCTGCGTCAGTAACTGTTCTCGGTTCGGAAAGCTTGGGAACATTTATGAACTTAAAGTTCGCGCAGTCATTGATCTGCTCCCATTCCGATGCGGTAAAGTTGAATACTACTACATCAGCTTCCTCGCCGTAATCGGAGGCGTCAAAGGTAGCCGTTCCGCCATTTACAGAGCAGTCGTCATCGAATGTGCAAAGTGCCGACTGTTCAGCCAGAGCGTCCGATCTTTCCTGAAGCAGCTGGAACTGCTCTCCAAAGTCAAAGAGCTTTGTTACATATACCTGTGTACGGTCAACCTTCTGCCATTCTCCTTTTGATTCTTCAGGAATATTGTCACCCAGCAAAGACTCATCAATGCTGTCCTGATTGATAACCAGCTTCTTGTTCTTTCTGGAGCCTGCTGTAACATTGCTGTTGTTCTCAAAATAGGTATCATCAAGCTTGCCTTCCTTGACTGTACCGCCTATAATGATATGAGCAAAGTCCTTGTAGCCGATAAGCTCTTCAAGTGAGTACTGGCTCAGGTAGTCGCCCTTACCTATTGCGTAGCTGGAGTAGGGATCCCTCAGATACAGGTCACCTGCTGCTGCAAATCTTCCCTCTGCGTCAGATTCGTATTCAGTAAAATCACCGTTCAGGAATACGCAGAACTGAGACGCCAGACCAAGGGCGTATGTATTGTTCAGATTTGCAATGGTCTCCGATGTGGTGCTGCCGGCTAAGGGATGAGATCCGCCCTCCTTGTCGGTACCGATAAGCAGTGTTACATCATCTGTCGTATTACCGCCTTTCAGGCTTGTAACACTATTCGCAGCGTCTGCCGTTGACACCGGAAGCAGAGAGGTCAGATTCACAGCTGCTACTATCGCAGCTATACCCGCATTCAGACACCGCCTTCTGTTTCTGTTTTTCTTCATAAGCAACCTTCCTTTCACACTGTAATCTGTCTCAGAATCATATTATGTCGCAAGCTTATGTCGTCTCATATATCCTCATCTTTATATTACCACATATTCTAAAGCCTGTCAATAAAAATTTTACGATTATAGACACTATCACATCATCTGTCTTGTATTTCTGGAAAAAAATTGTTTAATGTGTTCGATACATCGAATTTGCATTTACTGTTTTGGCAATTTTAGTTATACAAAACTTCCATATTTTGTAAAAGCATCAAACAAAAAAGCCTGTATCCACAGCAGATACAGGCTTAAATACTATTCTGATACATCAGTACCGGACGTAGTTATCACAAGAGACTCCACAGTCGTCGCCGTCGTGGTAAACATCACATCTGATGTAAAATCACGGAAGGTTATATAACCTCCCATATTTTCCATGCGGAACTCCGCAAGGCTTCCGTCGCTGTTGAGATACAGATAAAACGGCTCGCCTTCAAGCTCGCCCTTATACTCGATAAGTCCGTCATTCTTCTCACCATGAATGCTCTCCTCACCGGCGATCTCATCTACAGCGTCGATCAGTCTCAGCAGAAGCGCCTTTGACGGCATAGCCGCCTGAGGAACAGAAAACGCAAGCCCTTTATATGACGCAGTCACATCATCTCCTGTAAAATCAAGAACGACTCCCGACACCTCTGACGGCGAATCAAAGGCTGCACTCCATATACCGTTGTCATATCTGGTGATCATCCCCTCTGCCGTGACGCCATCCATCTCCATGGTAAATCCGGCAGAAAAGCCTTCGTCAAGCTTCTGCTCAGCTTTGGCAGAGCCTCCTCCGCCTCCGCAGGCAGTACAGAAAAACATACACGTGACCAGTGCAAGACTAAATACAGTTCGCTTCATAGCATAAAATCTCCTTATCAGATACTGATGGGCATTTTGCTGAATGAACGTCCTTTACCTTATGTTTTCCTCGATTTCAAGAAACACATCCGGAATACAGTTTATTATATCCCGAGGAAGCATAGCCTCCTGACTATATCTCATAGCCGCAATATCACCTGCTTTGCCGTGAATATAAACGCCAGCGCAGGCAGCGTCATAAGGTGGAAGTCCTTTAGCCGCAAAAGCAGAAATGATACCCGCAAGCACATCTCCGCTGCCGCCTCTGCTCATACCGGGATTGCCCGCAGTACACATACTCACCCTTTCGCCCTGACCTACAAGAGTACCGCTGCCTTTAAGAGCCACAACCGCCTCCGGCAGAATCCGGCACAAGGCTCTAAGCGCACCCATCCTGTCAGACTGTACCGACCTTGTGTCAGTCCCCAGAAGTCTTGCAGCTTCACCGGGATGAGGGGTTATTATCAGCGGTCTGCGCCTTTCTGTAATAATATCTATGCAGCCGGCAGCAATGTTAAGACCATCAGCGTCCAGAATCAGCACAGCTTCTGTATTTCTGACAATATTCTCTGTAAGCCGTGCAGTTCCTCCGGTAACGCCCAGTCCGCAGCCAAGAAGCACTGCGTCAGCTCTGGAAGATGCTTCGGTGAGCATATCAGCATTTTCTTCCCACAGCACAAAGCCGTCACCGTCTGTTTCAAGAGGCAGGAACATTGACTCCCAGCATTGGGATGAAAGAGCCGGTATATTATCCCTGGCGGTCGCTGTAGTGAGAAGTCCAGCTCCGCTTCTGAGGGCGGCAAGGGTCGACATAACAGCTGCGCCGGGCATACGTCTGCTGCCGGTTATACATAGAAGTCTGCCGAAATCGCCCTTGTGGGAATCCTTTTTCCTCGCCGGAAAGAGTCTGCAGATATTATCAAAGGTTAGCTCCATAGTATTCCTCCTGCAAAAAGCGAGCTGTTTCCAGCCCGCTTTGCTTATTCTTTATCTTTCGCCGACGCATCTTGCAAAAAGAACGCAGCGCATATTGTCGTCAGCACCTGAGTTGCAGGTCTGAAGTCCGATAATTCTTTCGCCGTATTCAGGCATATAATCCCCATCAGCGAACCAGACGTTAGATGTATTCTTCATCTTCTTTGCGTAATCGTCGAACTCATCCTCGCTGATGCTGAGGGTATAATCCTGATGAGGCATCCAGTAGCCGAAATCAGCGCCAGAACCGCCATAGACAACATTTACGGATATGACCTCATAGAGATAACGCTTTTCCTCGGATGCTATCTCGAAATAGGGATGCTCTCTGCCCCAGTCAGGGTCATTGACAAAGCGCTTGATGCCGCTGAACATAGAGCCGTTTGCCATGTTGTGACCATAGAGCATTATCAGGTTGTCATCATCAATAGTTCCACGGTAGTCCTCGTATATACATCCGGAAAAGCTGTAGTTGCCCTTCCAGTCAGAGTGTATGTACTGGCCGTTGTCTCTGCCCTGTACAATGGGATAATCGATAACGGTATCCTCAATGTATATCCAGCCCACTACATCAGGATTTACAGCCTTATAGTCAGCTACATAGGAGATATCGAGCTTCATTTCATAGTCGATAGCCTCTGTGGTAGTTGTTGTGGTTACAGTAGTCGTGGTAGTGGTGGTAGTCGTAGTTGTAGTCGTAGTTGTAGTCGTTGTGGTCGGAATCTCGACCTGAGCCTGCTGGATCGAGTTCTTCCCGCACTGCTCAGACAGAGCAATAAACATTACAGCTGCCGCCGCTGCTGCCAGAAGAACTATAAACAGAATTACCTTCCAGACGCCGCTTTTCTTCTCTCTTTTCCCCATGATCATACTCCTTTATCAATAGCCGTTAAGACCGTTTTTCTTTATTATAGACGGATAGTCAAAGTAAGAATAGTTGAGGTCAACCGGCGCATCAACGCCCACTACCTCACCTGTGCAGGAATACTGCCATATGCCGTAATTCCTCTCGAATGCAGGAACCTGTACGTTATAGTGAGCTATCCACGTATCAAAGCAGTCGAATATCTCCGGCTCTACACGTGTGTTAAGGAAATTTACATAGCTGCACAGGGACACATAGTATCCGTAGGATTCCATGCGCTGACAGAAAGCGTGAATGATCTCCG
>JAZNOB010000075.1:0-3922 GCA_045580565.1 Ruminococcus sp. | reverse complement strand
CGCAAGTCTGGGAAGATTTATTGATGTAAAGCTCAGGTTTCCTCTGCCTGTAACGATCTCATTCTCAGGATCGTAGTTGTTGCCCATAACTCGTGTACGGCAGCCCATGTACGCAACCTCTGTCTTATAGTTGCCCTCCTTGTAGAACTGCTTGTTGAAAGGAGCGTCGAGGAATGCAAAGTTCGGGAAAAGTCTCTTTGCGGAAACTCTGCATGCAAGCTTGAACAGGTTGTAGTTTGGATCGGATTCGTTATAGTTTATTCCCTCTTTGATTTTGAAAATGTGAATCGGGAAAATAGGCGTTTCACCGTTGCCGAGACCTGCTTCCTCAGCCAGCAGGATATTCTCAATAACCATTCTGCCCTCAGGTGATGTATCTGTACCGTAGTTTATGGAGCTGAAAGGAGTCTGTGCGCCTGCACGGCTGTTCATTGTATTCAGATTGTGGATAAGAGCCTCCATTGCTTGATATGTTGCACGGTTTGTCTCCTTGTATGCATTCTCAGCTGCAAACTTCTGAATCTTGCAGGTATCCTCTTCGCTGAGTACGCCGAGAAGATATTTTCTTTCTGCCTCCTGGAAGCCGTTGTCATTTGCAAGGCAAGGCTCAATTCCCTTTGCAGCCTTGATTTCAGCAGCATAGCCGTTTACGAAGTCCTTTACGCCCTCCATATCAGCCATCAGAGACAGACCTCTTTCGATATTTCTCAGATATCTCTTGCGGTATGTCTTCTTAACGCCGCCAGCCATTGCATAGTCAAAGTTAGGTATACTCTGACCGCCGTGCTGGTCGTTCTGGTTAGACTGGATCGCTATACAGGCAAGCGCAGAATAGCTTGCGATATCGTTCGGCTCTCTCAGGAAGCCGTGACCAGTTGAAAAGCCGTTTCTGAACAGCTCGATAAGGTCGATCTGACAGCAGGTTGTAGTCAGCGTCAGGAAGTCCAGATCGTGAATGTGGATATCGCCGTCACGGTGTGCTTTAGCATGAGCAGGATTCAGCACCTTCATCTCATAGAATTCCTTGGCAGCGGATGAGCCATACTTGAGCATTGTGCCCATCGCAGTATCACCGTCGATGTTAGCGTTCTCTCTCTTGATATCGCTGTCCTTGGCGGAGTCAAAGGTAAGCTCGCCCATAGTCTTCATGAGATTGGACTTCATCTCACGATCTCTTGTTCTCTCGTATCGGTAGAGGATATACGCCTTAGCAGTCTGTGCGTGTCCGTTTTCGATAAGGGTCTTTTCAACCAGATCCTGAATGATCTCAACTGTCGGAGTTTCCTTGCCGTAATTAGCCTCGTAAAGCTCGCAGGTCTTTACAGCTATGTCCATAGCCTCGTTCATGTCGGTGCCGCCTACAGCCTGTGCAGCACGGAATATGGCGTTTGCGATTTTCTCAATGTTGAACGGAACCTTTCGTCCGTCTCTCTTCATGATGTGGATAATCATTTCAATACTCCTTCCAAAACACAAAATATTGTATGTTGTCCCATTTGCGTGTGGCGTATATTGTATCTCTTATGTAAATACAAGTATATCCTATTTTTTCTATCTTGTCAATAGTCATACATGATTTTCTTTTTTTCTTTTGCAAAAAAATTCCGGACGCATATTTGCATCCGAAATACAGCTCTGGAGTATATTTTATTAAGTCTTATTACTAATTAGTTTTAGTTATCAATTAGAAGTTGGCTTTAATCATATAATACGCCAGACCCACAAGTATGCAAACAATAAAAATCAGGATGATATATCTGAAGCGGAATCTTACCTTAGGCTTGACCCGACGCATTCCGTACTGATTCTGTCTGCTGTAGTCTCTTCTGCTCATAAGCTCTCCTCACTTTGACGGATATATTCTACAAGTACTATTATACGCCATATCCTTTTGTTTTTCAAGTGGTTTGCGGCGATTTTTTTGAAATTTGCAGGAAAAGCAGAAAAGAGGAAAAAACTTGCGGGTATTTGTTGCAAAATAATCGGGAATGTAGTATAATAAAAGGAATGAATATGCAGCCTGCATCAGGTCAAAGGGAGGACAGCTATGGCAAGCAATGTGACATATGAGTATATTCGCAGGAATCCGGATATTATGGAATATATACGCCGTTCGGACAAGGCTCTTGAAGCGATAGGCTATACAGAGCATTCCTTTGCTCACGTGGAAAAGACAGCCCATGTGGCATCCATGATACTGGAAAATCTGGGCTATTCTGAGCGTGAAGCGGAGCTTGCAAGAATAGCGGGCTTCCTCCATGATATCGGCAATGTGATAAACCGTGCAGACCACGCTCAGAGTGGTGCGGTAATGGCGTTCAGAATACTGGACAGGCTGAATATGCCGGCGTCGGAGATATGCTCCATCATTTCCGCTATCGGCAATCACGACGAACAGACAGCACAGCCAGTTGACCCTATAGCGGCAGCGCTTATCATTGCAGATAAAACGGATGTCCGCCGGAGCCGAGTGCGCAACACTACCCTCACATCCTTTGACATCCACGACAGAGTAAACTACGCTGTTACAAGCTCAAAGCTTTCCGTATCAGAGGACAAAAAAAGCTTTATTCTGGAGCTTACCATTGATACAGAGATATCCTCTGTGCTTGAATATTTCGAGATATTCCTTGAGCGTATGCTTCTCTGCAAGCGTGCGGCGAAGTATTTCGGACTGGATTTCAGGATCTACATGAACGGCAGCATTGTATTATGATCATATTGAAAAAGACCGCATGAACAATGCGGTGGAATAAAGAGGCTCACAGCAGTCTCAGGTTAAACACAGGAGGTTTTTAACATGATTTCATCTTATCCACATCTTATTGACCTTAACGACTATCCGGCATCATGGTGGAAAGAGGTCGTTGACTTAGGCGAGAAAATCAAGAATAATCCGGAGATATATTCCGGTGCGTGCAACGGAAAGATTATGGCGACCCTGTTCTATGAGCCGTCAACACGTACACAGATGTCATTCCAGACAGCAATGCTTCGTCTGGGCGGCAGACTTATCGGATTTGACAATCCTGCAAATTCCTCCGTATCAAAGGGCGAGACTCTAAAGGACACAACAAAGATCGTAAGCAATTACGCTGATATTCTGGTAATGCGTCATCCGGTTGCAGGCGCTGCAAAGGGTGCGGCTCTGTCGGCTGACTGTCCTGTTATCAACGCAGGCGACAGCGGACATCTTCATCCTACACAGACTCTCACAGACCTTTTAACACTGAAATGTGAAAAGGGCAGACTTGATCACCTGACCATCGGTCTGTGCGGCGACCTTATCAACGGCAGAACGGTTCACTCACTTCTCAAGGCTATGTCCTGCTTCGAGGGCAACAGCTTTGTGCTGATCTCTACACCTGAGCTGAAGCTGCCGTCCTATATCAAGGATATACTTAAAGCAAGCGGCTGTCCTTTCAAGGAGGTTTCTTCTCTGGAAGAAGTACTTCCGGAGCTGGATGTACTGTACATGACAAGAATTCAGCAGGAGCGATTCAAGAGCCGCGAGGAGTACCTTGCACAGAAGGACACATATGTTCTGACAGTAAAGAAGATGAAGGCGGCGAAGCCTGATATGATCGTACTTCATCCGCTGCCGAGAGTAGACGAGATAGAGGTTGAGCTTGACGAGGATCCGAGAGCGATGTACTTCAATCAGGCGAAATATGGTATGTATGTTCGTATGGCACTTATCATCACCATGCTGAATCTCGATACAAAGACCACGCTGCTCCACGGTAAGACATATAAGAACACAGCCTGCAAGAATCCCAATTGCATCACCTGCTCCGAGAAGTATCTGCCAAAGAGCTTCATCAGCATCGGTGAAACAATGCTTCAGTGTGAGTATTGCAGTGAGAGACTGCTGCTGGAGAGATAAGATATAAAAACTGCCGTACTGATTTTATTCAGTACG
>JAZNOB010000074.1:0-2488 GCA_045580565.1 Ruminococcus sp. | reverse complement strand
ATGTCCGTCGGTGATACAATGAATGTCACTCTTGCTTATAAGGATCCTGATGAAGCGGCGGTTCTGACGGTTCCGGCAGGAACGATGGGTATTTATGCAGACAGTGCCATTGCGGAACAGGACTATGCCAACAGCCCGTTATACTACCAGATAAACGGCGTCAAGTATTACGCCAAGGACAGCCTCAGCCACGAAGACCGCATTGCATATTACAGCTATGCCGGTGTTGAGACTACCACATTTCACGGATTTGATGGAGACGGCGCTGGAAGTGCATCAAGCCCTTTGGTGTATACCGAGGATGTTCAGTATGTTACAAGAACAATGAATGTCTCTGAGCTTTCCAGCAAATTTACATCTGACGGATTCTTTTATTATACATGTACAGCAGGCACAGAGCCAATTGATATTACCTTTGATCTTTCCGAAAATACGGCTGGCACACTGTCCTCCATCGTTATCGTAAGCGGTTCTATAGTCAATTTCGTAGTTCCGGATGAAAACGGAAATGTCACCTTCTATGCAGAAAAGGAAACACTCGGATACAAAGGCAGCTTTCATTACAGCTACTTCTACACAGACAGCGGCAGGATCATAAGCGGCGGAAGCGGCTTCGGGCTTGGCGGCGAGGCTGCTGATAAGCTGAAGATAACTGCCGCAATACCGGATTTTCCTGAAAACGGCGTAAATATGATAAAGGTTCCTGCCGGAAAATATACCATTGAATTTACAGCTCTCTCTGATGAATACAATAATCCCGGCGCAATCCCCATAACTATCGACGACACTCCCGGACTCCAGAGCTTCAGCATACGCCTTAAAGACTATATTGAACCAGCAGTGACTGAGCCTGCTCCGCTGCCTGAGGGACACACAGTATATCCTGAGAACAACATCCTCAACATCCTTGTGAAGAACGAAAGCGGCGAGCTTATTCCCGATGCAGTAATGAAGCTCCAGCACGGTCTTATAATCGATACCTTCAACAGCGGCGGTACCCTGTATGACAGCGGAGCTGCTGATCCCACTATAAAATGGCAGGAGATCGGCGGCGATCCCATCAGTATGTACATAAGCTATGAAGAGATCGCAAGAGCCTCCGGCATGGAAAACAGCTTCGGCATGAAATCGGACAGTCTGCTTTCCGCAAGCACCGGCGCTTTGGGATTCAAGTCCGGCGAAACCAAGGAAATGACCCTTTTCCTCCAGAATGCCCAGCAGAAACCCGACCTTACTCTTAAGGCTGGTTACTATGGTATCTACACCGACAGCCGCTGGGCTGATGACGCTTCTGAAAATGCGGCGTATATGTTTGTAGGCGATGAGCCTTTATACCTGAACCCAACAGACGGCACAGGAAACTACGGCGGCATTTCCACCTATTATACAGAAAGCTCTCTCAGCCCCTCAATATATGCTGATATATGCGAGCGAAGCGCTGATGCAGAGAAGAATAAGTTTATATGCAACGGGGATGTATGCGAGGAAGAAACGGAATTTGTGAAATACCGTATGCACCTGAGCCAGATAGACGAGGGCTTCAACGAGAACGGAACATACATCTATGATGACTGGATCATTGATCCTCGTGCCGGCACATCAAGAGGCGGCTGCTATGTCATCATACACAGCTCCGGTATGATAAACGCTGTTGTTCCGGACGCAGATGGTTATGTGGAATTCTACGCCGAAAAGAACAGCCGCTTTTGTCAGGCATACACCTTCCTTGAACATACAGGCAGCAACACTGTAACAAGAGGTGAGTATAACGGTTTTGTTGCAGCTGACAGGTTCACTGACTACTATACAGCCGTATCACTTCCGGATACAGGCGTTGTGCTTACAAATGTACCTGCACGTGAATACACCCTCAGCTTTGACTCCGTGCCCTATGGCTATGAACTTCCTGAGAATGTGAAGATAAACTTAGAGGATGCGCAGGGCGTTCAGACTATCGAGATCATCCTTCAGGAGAAGAATACTACCGGCGACATCGACATCGACGGTGACGTTGACCTTGACGATACGCTCCTTGCACTCACCCATTATGCGGCAATCGGCTCGGATCTTGAATCACCCCTCAATGCGGCTCAGCAGGTCATAGCGGATGTGAACATGGACGGAAACATTGACCTTGTGGACGCTTCTGCTATAATAAGATACTACGCAGGAATATGCGCAGGTCTTGACCCTCAGTGGTAAAAATACAGGAAAGGATATTTTATTATGATAAAAAAGTTTTCGGCTGGTGTTACTGCGGCGGCAGTTGGAATGAGTATGCTTATGACAGCGTCTGCCGAAGCTGAGCTTGTATATATCACCTATGGAATATCAAATGCCGTACATATCAATGTGACTGACAGCAGCGGTGAACCTTTGCAAGCCTCAATGGAACTTACAGACTCTGACGGAACACTTTGTGCGACTTTCGCCAGCAACGCCAAAAGTTTCAGCAGCTGGAATGATTCTGAAATTAATTATGATCCTA
>JAZNOB010000073.1:0-1618 GCA_045580565.1 Ruminococcus sp. | reverse complement strand
GTTGGGATTTCAAATTGGCTGTCTTTGAAATAATGACGGCTTGGCATATATGGCTTTTTGCCTGTCATCTCTGTATATTTTGCATAAATGTCATTTTTGGTTAAATTGAGGCGTTGGAGTTCTGAGTTATACCAGGTCTTTAGCGGAGCAAAGCAGCTGGGGTTGCTATATATGTAGTCCAAGCCGGTTTTGTTCCATTCCGATCCTGCCGCAGGATTGATAAACACAAAGAAAAACTCAAACACATTGAACCAACTACGCTGCGTACAGTTTCCGTTCGTATTTTTCCAAGCGAGTGAGCGGAAATTTGGCTTGTGCCCCAGCCCCCAGCTATTCAGTATATAGTTTGTGTTGCCAGAAATCCAGTGCAGCAGCTCGGCAGCCTGCTTCATGTCATTATGCCAGAATATCAAAGTACCATTGTCTTTAAGCACTCTTTCGCACTGCTTTATCCACTTGCCGCACCACTCTATATAATTCGGAATTTTGTCCCATCCTGCTTTTGCTATATTATAAGGTGGGTCGGTGAGCACCAGACTCACCGACTTATCAGGCAACTTACAAAGCACGTTAAAACAGTCATCATTGTACAGCTGCATAAATCAAAACCTCTCCACACCGCCCAAGCAGATCCAGCCGCCAGCCTTCAGCCTGCCCCAGCTGCCCCTTGTCTCAACGACAGTGAACGCGCCAGTGCCGGTAAATCTGCCTGTTCTGGGATAGCTTGTACCGGGACCTGTGCGGATGCAGAGGTCAGGTGTTGTTACACGCACAAGGTAGGTCTGTCCCTTTTCGGCAGCAGTCTCGCCGCCCATGGCTGCCTTGACATCCTTCCGGAACTGCGCCATAGTCAGCCCGTACTTGCTCCAGATGTGCTCAACATCGCCGTGATTAGTTGCAATACCACGCTTGTACCCCTCGCTGTGACTGACGATAACGCCATCCGCCAGAGGGTCAAGCTTGTACGTCTGACAGAGATACGCAAACAGCTCAACCGCTGTCTTGTATGTACCCAGCACATATTCTTTTGTAGCCGCAGGGTCAGAATCCGTAAACTTGCTGCCGGATGTGTACTTGATAGTTTTCGGCTCGCACATTTCCACGCCTATATGCGTATCATTTGAGCTGCCGCCTCCATGCCAGCCACGCCAATTCCACGGCAGAGTCTGGATAACTGTACCGTCAGAGCCGAGAACCGCATGAGGGCAGACATTGGTTGAGTTTTTCCAGATACGTGCGAAAACCTTCGGGTCAGGCTGATTACAGCCTACGCTGTGGAGCATCAGACCTTTAGGCGTGATAGTCCTGCCTGCCTTGTAGCAAGAGGAGGTTTTGGCGAAATCCTGTGTTATTTTCATTCAGCATCATCCTTTCCGTCAGTTTTCTTCTGTAAAATCTCTATCGCATTTGTAAGCACCGCCGGCAGCGGTACGCCCAGAAGTCCTGCATTTTCGATAATGGAGATAAGCTCATTTGCGATAAATCCGATGCAGACCGCATCTCTTATGTAGGACGTGCCGAGGGTGATATCCAGACGTGCGGATACCAGTACAAGCAGCAGTACCACGCACTTTTTGGCGAGTCCCTTTAAGCCGATGGCAGAGGACAGACCGCCTGA
>JAZNOB010000072.1:0-6048 GCA_045580565.1 Ruminococcus sp. | reverse complement strand
GGGGAGCCTTGGGCGGTGCGCTTTGCGCATTTGCTTTGCACGCACGACTTAAACGCCCCTTGAGGGGCACTTGTGTAGACTTATCGGACGCCATAACTTAAATGGGGTGCAATGCGGTGCAGCTGGCGCCAGCTGCAAACTACAATTTACCCCAACATCCAATACAGACGCATAAGAATAAGCCTCCGGTTTTTGCCGGAGGCTTTTGCTTTACCCTCTTATCTTCAACAATTCCTCTGGAGTAAACACATAGCTCTTATCGCAGAAGTGGCAGTTCACTGTAATATCCTCGCCCTCATCCGCAAGAGACTTCAGTTCGTCATTGCCAAGGCTGAAAAGTATCTGCTCTGTGCGCTCTCTGCTGCATCCGCACTTGTAGCTGACCTCAGACTCATCCAGAATATTCGGTTCAAGTCCGTCAAGAAGTCTCAGTGCGATCTGCTCAGGAGTCATACCGTCAGTCATCATCTTTGTAACTGAGGGCAGGCTCTCAAGATTCTTCTCCAGCTGATCTATAACAGCGTCCTCTGCAAAGGGCAGAACCTGTATCAGGAAACCGCCTGCAACATTTACAGTAAGGTCAGGATTCACCAGAACGCCCAGTCCGCATACTGTAGGTGTCTGCTCGCTGTCTGCGTAGTATCTTGCAATATCCTCAGCTATCTCGCCGGAAACCAGCGGACACATACCCACATAAGGCTCCTTCAGACCAAGATCCTTTACAACGGAAAGAGTACCGTCTCTGCCGATTGCGCCGCCTACGTCAAGCTTGCCCTTGTCATTAAGCGGAATCTCTACTACAGGATTCTCCGGATAGCTCTTTACATCACCACGGCTGTCCGCAACGGCTACCAGCATACCTGCAGGACCGCCGCCCTTTACACGCAGAGTAACCGTATCACCAGCGCCTTTAAGCCCATAGCCCATCATACTTGCCGCAATTGTAAGTCTGCCAAGACCTGCTGTCACAACTGCGGATGTCTTATGAATGCGCTCGATCTCAGCAACGATATCAGTAGCGTCAACTGCGCAGGAAACTACAGAAGCGTCCTTTGCAATAGCTCTTTTCAGTATTCCCATATTCTAATTCTCCTTACGTACAACAAAAATCATTCTTTCACTGTCAGACCGAAGCTGCTCCTCCGTATCTGCATGGAAGCAGCCTATCACATTGAAGCCCAGCTCACAAAGGGCAGTACTCACCTGCTCCGGCTCATAGGCGTGCTCTGTTATTTCCTCGCCGCTTCTCATATAGCTTCCATCCTCGGTAAGCTCAAAGAAATCAAGGCGTATATTCACCGTATGCGCCTGTGGCTCGTAGCTGTTTTCCCACACGCAGTAAACATCCTCAGTATCATAGATATAAACCTGACTGCCCAGAACCTCCCGATGCTTATAGGGCGTATTCATGTCAAAAATAAACACACCGCCCGGCTCAAGATTCTCATAGACCTTACGGAAGGTCTTTACAACATCCTCAAAACAGTTAAGGTGATTGAGGCTGTCGAGGGTGCATATAACAGCGTCGGCTGTACTGTAAAGCTCAAGCTCTCTCATATCCTGACAGATGTACTGCACCGGCAGTCCGCTTTCCATCTTCTTTTCCATGGCACGGCTCAGCATTCCATAGGAAAAATCCGCACCTATAACATCATACCCAAGCCTTGCCATCTCCTCGGACATACTGCCCGTTCCGCAGGCAAGGTCAAGGAGAACATTGCCCTCAGACTGCTTATGCTTCTCTATCAGTCCGTGAAAATATGCTGCTCTGCCCTTGTAATCAACATTTTCAGTAAGCCCGTCATAATACTGGGAAAATACCTCATATCCGGTATCCATACGATTCCTCCGTAAAAATATGGGGACGAAGTAACCTGACCCGTCCCCATTATTCTATAAATTACTTCTTGTTCTTCTTTGCAGCTCTTTCCGGATTTCTGCGCTGATTGCCGAAGCTGCCGTCATCGGAGCCGGCATTGGGTGCGTCGGGCTTTACAACCTGAACACGCTCAGGAGTCTTGTTTTCCTGAATCTTTACAGTCAGCAGCATACGTACAGTTTCCTCCTGAATTGAAGCAACCATAGCGTCGAACATTTCGAAGCCTTCATAACGGTATTCAACAACAGGGTTCTTCTGACCGTAAGCACGCAGACCGATACCTCTCTTCAGCTCAGCCATATCGTCGATATGAGCCATCCACTTTGTATCAACGATCTTCAGCATGATTACACGCTCAAGCTCACGGATGATATCAGAGCCGTATTCTTCTTCTCTTGCAGCATAAAGCGCCTGCGCCTTATCCTGAATGATCTTGATGATATCAGCAGCATGGGTCTTCTGAAGTGCTTCTTCACTCTCATATTCAAGGTCGCCCTCTTCAGTGATCCAGCCAACGAAGTGCTCTCTCAGACCAGCCATGTTCCATTCGCTGTGGTCAGTAAGTTCATCATCAACATAAAGACCTACAGTATTTGCAACCATTTCATCCATCATCTTCAGAATGCTGTCGTGGAGATCCTCACCATCGAGAACCTGCGCACGCTGCTTGTAGATGATCTCACGCTGTGTATTCAGAACGTCGTCGTAGTTAAGGACGCTCTTACGGATAGCGAAGTTTCTGCCTTCAACCTTACGCTGTGAAGACTCAACGATCTTAGTGAGCATCTTGCTTTCGATAGGTGTGTCCTCATCCACATCAAGAGTACGCATCATATTCTCCAGACGGTCGCCTGCGAAAATACGCATCAGGTCGTCCTCTACAGACAGGAAGAAACGGCTTTCGCCCTCGTCGCCCTGACGGCCGGAACGTCCACGGAGCTGATTGTCGATACGTCTTGATTCATGGCGCTCAGTACCAAGAATGTAAAGACCGCCTGCTTCCTTAACGTCAACAGCCTTTTCCTTTACCTCTTCGCTGAACTTCTTATAGAAGTCCTGATATACCTCACGTGCAGCCAGAACCTCTTCATTATCGGTATCAGCATAGCCGATAGCCTCATTGATGATCTCCTCTGGATATTCCTTCTTACGCATTTCTGCACGAGCGAGGAATTCTGCGTTACCGCCCAGCATGATGTCAGTACCACGGCCTGCCATGTTGGTAGCGATAGTAACTGCACCCAGCTTACCAGCCTGAGCCACGATTTCAGCTTCCTTTGCGTGGTACTTAGCATTCAGTACCTCGTGCTTGATACCCTTCTTCTTCAGCATAGCTGACAGAAGCTCAGACTTTTCGATAGAAATTGTACCAACCAGAACAGGCTGTCCCTTTTCGTGACACTCAACGATCTGCTCAATGATCGCACGGTACTTAGCAGCCTCTGTACGATAGATAAGGTCGTTATGGTCGATTCTGAGAACCGGCTTGTTTGTAGGGATAGCGATAACGTCCAGCTTGTAGATTTCACGGAATTCGTCTTCCTCAGTCATAGCTGTACCGGTCATACCGGAGAGCTTAGTATACAGACGGAAGTAATTCTGGAATGTTACAGTAGCAAGTGTCTTGGACTCACGCATTACCTTAACGTCTTCCTTAGCCTCAATAGCCTGATGGAGACCGTCGTTGAATCTACGACCCAGCATCTTACGTCCTGTAAATTCGTCGATGATTACAACTTCGCCGTCTTCAACGATATAGTCGATATCCTTACGCATGATACCGTTAGCCTTCAGAGCCTGATTGATGTGGTGCATCAGTGTCATGTTATCAGGATCCATCAGGTTGTCGATTGCAAAGTAATCCTCTGCCTTCTTGATACCACGGCGTGTGATAGTTGCAGTCTTAGCTTTTTCGTCGATGATGTAGTCAGCATTTTCGCTGATCTCTTCCTGCTCCTGCTTGGAGTCTGTTTCAACGATAACAGTAGGAACAAGAGTCTTTGCGAACTTGTCAACAACACCATAAAGTGCAGTAGACTTGTCTCCTCTGCCGGAAATGATAAGAGGAGTTCTTGCTTCGTCGATAAGGATAGAGTCAACCTCGTCCACGATAGCAAAGTTATGCTCTCTCTGAACCTTGTCCTTCTTGTAGATAACCATGTTATCACGGAGATAGTCAAAGCCCAGCTCGTTGTTTGTAGCATATGTAACGTCACAGTTATAAGCCTCACGGCGCTGGTCATTTGTCAGACCATGCAGGATACAGCCTACAGTAAGACCCAGGAAACGCAGAACCTTGCCCATTTCATCGGACTGAGTCTTTGCCAGATAGTCATTTACTGTTACGATGTGAACGCCCTTACCCGGAAGCGCATTGAGATATGCAGCAACACAGGCTACCAGTGTTTTACCTTCACCGGTCTTCATTTCCGCAATACGTCCCTGATGCAGTACAATAGCACCGATGATCTGTACCGGGAAAGGTCTCTTACCGAGAACACGGTCAGCTGCCTCACGTACAGTTGCCAGTGCTTCAGGGATCATTGACTCCAGCGGAACGCCGGTTTCCAGACGCTCACGGAAATCCGTTGTCTTTGCTTTAAGCTCCGCATCGGAAAGAGCCTTGTACTCTTCCTCCAGAGCCAGAACTTTATTCTTGATAGGTTCGATTCTTGCCAGCTCTCTTGTGCTGTAGGATCCGAACAGTCTGCTAAAAATACCCATTAGTCTACCGCCTTTATATATAAGTATACAACTTATAGTATATCACACTATTCTTAATTTGTCAACCTTTTTGAAGTTTTTTTCACTGCCGGTTTACACGCTCAGTTTTCCTCAGTATTGCTGAAGAATCTGCAGAAATCCCGCATCCTGCACTCAAAGCATTTCGGCTTTCTTGCTGTGCATACATCACGTCCGAACTGAACGATTCTATGGCAGAAATCAGACGAACGCTCCGGCGGAATAAGCGGTCTCAGGTCACGTTCAACCTTTTCCGGTTCTTTATTATCCGTAAGCCCCAGCCTGCCTGTAATGCGTATGAAATGCGTATCTGTCACAATAGCCGGCTGACCATACACATCGCCTAAGATAAGATTCGCCGTCTTTCTGCCGACGCCGGAAAGAGTCAGCAGCTCCTCCATTGTATCGGGAATGCGGCTGTCGTACACATCAATAAGACGGTTCGCCATTTCAATAATACTTTTCGCCTTTGTGCGATAGAAGCCGCATGGCTTCACATCCTGTTCAAGCTCGGTGAGGTCTGCGTTTGCAAAGGCTTCCAGCGTGGGATACTTCTGGAAAAGCGTCTTTGTAACTATATTCACTCTGGCATCCGTGCACTGTGCGGAAAGCCGCACTGCAATAAGAAGCTCATAGGGCTTGCCGTAGTGCAGTGCACATATAGCCCCCGGGTAATATTCCTCCAGAATGTCGCAGGCTTTCAGAGCAATTTCTTCCTTTGTCATAGCTGCTCCTTATCGGTTGTCTACCTTTTCCGGATAGAGGTCGTGATGAGTAAGTCTCTCCCATGCAACCTGCTCCCACTTTGTACCTGCTTTGCCGTAGTTGCAGTACGGGTCGATGGAAATACCCCCTCTGGGCGTAAACTTGCCCCATACTTCAATGTAAAAGGGATCCATAAGCTTTATAAGATCGTTCATGATAATATTCACGCAGTCCTCGTGGAAGTCACCGTGGTTTCTGAAGCTGAAAAGATAGAGCTTCAGAGACTTGCTTTCAACCATCCTCACATCCGGAACATAGGAAATATAGATGGTTGCAAAGTCCGGCTGACCTGTTATAGGACAAAGGCTTGTAAATTCGGGACAGTTGAATTTTACAAAGTAGTCTCTGCCCGGATGCTTGTTTACGAATGTTTCCAGAACCTCCGGTGCGTAGTCATCTCTGTATTTTGTGTTCTGGTTGCCGAGGAGTGTTACTCCCTGTGTTTCTTCCTTGGTTCTTCCTGACATTTTTTATTCTCCTTTCATTATAAGCCTCCCCTTAGCAAGGGGAGGTGGCACGCCGCAGGCGTGACGGAGGGGATTGCAGGGAGGAAAGCTGACTATAATTCACAGTTCTACTCACTGGGTACAATCCCCTCAGTCAGCTTCGCTGACAGCTCCCCTTACTAAGGGGAGCCTATCATGTAAACCCTTTAATACGCT
>JAZNOB010000071.1:0-17192 GCA_045580565.1 Ruminococcus sp. | reverse complement strand
TTCTCAAAGGGAGCCTTATGCGGTGCAGCTGGCGCCAGCTGCAAACTACAATTTACCCTAACATCTGATACAGAGCCTTTTTATATCACTTCTCACTTACCGTCATATCTGTAAGTTTAAAGAAAAGTCTGCTGTTGGTATTTACGCCGTCAACTATCTGTTTTACGGAGGATATGTTACCGGCTGTTATGTCAATTTCTATTCTGCCGTCAGATGGAAGCGAGCCTGCCGGTATGCTAAGAATTACCTCAGTAAGCTCCGGCGAATTAAGCTCTCTTGTGCAGACAGAGCTTCCGTTTACAGTAAAGCCCATCCTTATACCGCATATGCTGCTTTTCGGATGAGGCAGACCACGGATCACGATTTCAAGACTTCTGTCAGTTTCCGGCACGAAGAATCTTAGCTTCGATTTCCTGCATACTATCCATCTGCCCTCACTGTCAGGGAAGTGCACGCCCTCTGTATAAATGTCTGAATGGCGTGAAAAGCTTATGCTCTTGTCAAAGCCGATATGGTACATATCCTTTACAGCATTTCTATTTTCACGCAGATGCTCATAGAATCTTTCACAGAAGCCGGAGTTATAGTAGAAGAACCGGTCACGCTTTGCCTTGTCATCGTCAGTGAAAACGAAGTCCGACTTAATATAGCCTTCCAACATATCAATGCACTGGTCAGGAGTATCGACCACGTTGAAAATATAATCCTCCTTGCCGGCATAGGGAAGGGGCAGGTCGGTCTTATGACCGTACTTTTCGCAGTCCTCGCTGTCCGGTATGTTCAGGAAGATTACAGGCTTATGCTGAAACCACATCTCAAAGCACATGGAGGAGTAGTCTGTGATAAGAATAGCGGAATCACGCTTTGCAGCAGCGATCTCAGCGTCCTCCAGAATATGTATTCCCTCCAGTAGCTCCTTGCCGCAAACCGACAGCACTGTATGATGCAGAGCTACCTTGAGCGTGTAGCCATGCTTCTTAATGAGACTGGTGAAGCGTGGATCGTTGAGAAGCCCTGCAATAGCCTTTACATATACGGAATCGTTCACGTTCTCCATGCCCTTCAGATATCGTCTGTGGGTGAAGTATATGAAGATGCTCTTTTCGGACTTTGCGCCCTCAGACTTCAGAAGATCCCATCTGAACAGACCGTTCTTTATGAGATTCTTTTCCTCATAGCATCCTCTTTCGATGAACAGATTTCTCTCGAACTCGTTGCTTATCATGATCTTGTCGAAGATGAATGAGCTGTAGGCTGACTGGGAGATGAAATTATCCTTGAAGAAATTTACGCCGTGCTGTGTGAAGATGGCGTATACATAGGGGCTTTTTTTGACAGCGTCAGTGATGCCGATGCCTAAAGCGTGCATTACCTGAAATCCGCTGCATATGAACTTTGTTCTTTTGAGAAGCTTGCAGAGGCTCAGAGCAAAGCTTCTGTGCCTTTCCTTGGAATAGGGGATGATCCTGTCGCCGTACTGTGCCTTTACCTCCGTATATTCTGGAGAATGCTCGTTCATTATATAGTATGGCTCAAAGCAGCAGTCCTCTCTGCTGCACATATATCGGAACAGCTGGAATTCGTCCTGTGTAGAGGTATCCTCCTCCAGAATCAGATCGCAGGTAATGACTGCGTTTCTATCACGTTCGGTATTCATTGCCCTGTGATTCATGTGGGATATCATTACTCTGAAGGCTTCATCTGATATTGAGGAAAGCTTTTTCATTTTTCTGTTCAGGTTCATATTATCCTGAATCCTTTCTTTTTCTCATTGTAAAATACAGGGCGGACAATGTCCGCCCTTTAGTATTGCTAAATAAGTCTTAGGCTCACACCTTTTCCAGAGCCTGCTTAACGTCAGCGATAATATCCTCCACGTTCTCAAGACCTACAGACAGACGGATAAGACCGCCGTCAATGCCTGCTGCAACCAGCTGTTCTTCTGTCAGCTGACGGTGTGTAGCGGATGCAGGATGCAGAACGCAGGTACGGATATCAGCAACGTGAACCTCGATGCTTGCCAGCTCCAGAGCGTCCATGAAGCGTACAGCCGCAGGTCTGCCGCCCTTGATGGAGAATGAGATAACGCCGCAGGTGCCCTTGGGCAGGTACTTCTGAGCAAGAGGATAGTTCTTGTCAGTAGGAAGTCCCGGATATGTTACAAAGCTGATCTTGTCGGATTCGGACAGGAACTGTGCAACCTTAGTTGCGTTCTCGCAGTAACGCTCCATACGTACCGGAAGTGTCTCCAGACCGAGATTCAGGAGGAATGCGGAGTTAGCAGCCGGATAGCAGCCGAAGTCTCTCATCAGCTGCATTCTTGCCTTGATGATATAAGCCATGTTGCCGAAGTCACGGGTGTAAACAACGCCATGGTAGCTTTCGTCCGGCTCTGTGAAATCCGGGAACTTGCCGCTTGCAGACCAGTCAAAGTTACCGCTGTCAACGATAACGCCGCCGCCCTGAACAGCATGGCCGTCCATGTACTTGGTAGTGGAATGAACAACGATATCTGCGCCGAACTCAAAGGGTCTGCACAGGTAGGGAGTAGCGAATGTATTGTCCACGATAAGCGGAACATTCATTTCATGTGCAATAGCTGCAAAACGCTCAATGTCGAATATATTGAGAGCAGGATTAGCGATAGTCTCGCCGAATACAGCCTTTGTGTTAGGCTTGAAGGCAGCCTTGATCTCCTCATCAGTAGCGTCTGGCTCGACCCAGATGCACTCGATGCCCAGCTTCTTGAGTGTTACGCTGAACAGGTTTACAGTGCCGCCGTAGATGGTGGTAGCAGAAATAAAGCTGTCACCTGCGCTGCATATATTGAGGATAGACAGCAGTGAAGCAGCCTGTCCGCTGGAGGTGAGCATTGCACCTGAGCCGCCCTCAAGAGCAGCGATCTTCTTTTCAACAGCGTCGCAGGTAGGGTTAGCGAAGCGTGAATACATAAATTCAGTAGGCATATCGAAAAGTGCCGCTACGTGCTCCGTAGAATCGAAGCGATATGTTGTACTCTGCACGATCGGAACTGTACCCGGACCGCCGTTCTCGGGAGTATATCCGGCGTGCAGACATTTGGTTTCAATTTTAGCATTTGCGCTGATTTCCTTCATCAGAAACGCCTCCTCTTATAAGAATGAATTTATTATAACATTTCCTGAGCCGGATTGCAAGCCTTAACGCAAAAAAACGTGCGGAAATTTTCACCGCACGTTCTGTATCTATTCCTGTTCAAAAAGCTCCTTGTTTTCATATACGTGTTTTTTGAGAGCCTCGAAGCTTTCTGCGCTTATAACGTGTTCAATGCGGCAGGCGTCGTCGAGAGCGACCTTTCTCGGCACTCCGAGATACATCAGCCAGCTGGAAATAACTGTATGGCGCTCGAACATTGTTTCAGCAACTTCTCTGCCTTGTTCAGTGAGGGTAATATAGCCGTCCTTGTCAACGATTACGTAGCCGTTTTCGCGGAGATTCTTCATGGCGATGCTTACGCTGGGCTTTGAGTAGCCAAGCTCATTGACGATGTCAATAGAACGCACAGAGCCGGTACGCTTGTTGAGTATGTGGATAGTTTCAAGATAGTTCTCGGCAGATTCCTTTATTTTCACCTGTACACCTCCTTTTGCATTTGTACTATATATAAATATTATAACACATCCCCCTATAAATTGCAACACATTTTTTCTGGTTGACACCTGAACGCCTTTGTGCTATACTGTTCACGAAAGGACGTGACAAAAGATGAAGCTGCCAAATGATCCGATAATGCTTATGAGCGTGGTCAATACGAAGCTCAGGGACGAGTATTCCTCGCCGGAGGAGCTGTGCAAGGCTCTCGGCATCGACAAGGACGAGCTTGAGCAGAAGCTTAAAGCTGTGGGCTTTACATATAAGCCGGAGACAAATCAGTACAGATGATATAAAGGCTGCCGTTTTTTATGGCAGCCTTTATTTGTATCGTTCTTTTGTCTGGCATCTTCCCACAAGATAGTCAATGCTTACATTATAATAGTCCGCAAGCTTAACGATAAGATTCAGCGGAATCTCACGTTCTCCCCTTTCATATTTGGAATACAGGGACTGGTCGCAAATAAGATACTCTGCTATTTTCTTCTGGGTCAGATCGTTGTCTTCCCGTAAATCACGAATTCTCAGCTGCATTATAATATCACCCTATATTATTATAACTTAGGAAATAATGTCCTATTGACAAATTGGACTATTTGTCCTATAATGATATTGTCAGGTAAGACATGTACGATATTATTGCATGGAAAAAACTGCCGCAGAATAATCCGCAGCAGCCATTTGTGTTATTCAATCTTCCATCAGAAACTTGTAAGCCGGTACATCAAGTACAGCGGCTATGTCGAATAAGGTGTCAAGTGAAACAGCACGGTCAATATTCGGTGCTTCCACAGCGCCGATAAATGCGACATTTTTATCAATTATCTCTGCCAGTTGTTCCTGAGTCAGACCTCTTAATTTTCTGTAGTAGCTGATTTTCAGCCCGATATTCCGATATTGTTCAATATATTCTTGTTTCATAGTGCACCTGCTTTTATTTCAGATCATATTCCAGAAGAGTATTGATCTGATTGTTGATATAATTTTTCTGTTTATCCGAAAGCTGGCTGTACTTCAAAGCGAACTCCGGAAGCTTATCTTCGCTGATATGTCCGGTCAGAATATAGTCAACCGAAATATTGAGAATATCACTCAGCTGGACAAGTACTTCCAGCGAGACTCCTACATGACCGTTTTCGATACGGCTGTAATGATTCTGTGATACATCAATTTTTTCGTAGATGTCCTGCTGTGTCAGTCCCAATGCTTTTCGCTGCTCCTTGATTCTTTTACCCATTGCAGTCATATCAAATATCGGCATAATATCACCTCACATAATAAATTATACCTGATAAAATATGTTTATTTAATAATTCGTCAGATTATATTATTGATAAATATTATTTGTAGGATTATAATATTATAACACGAGGAGGTGTCACATATGCCAGACTACAAAGAGCTGTACTATCAATCGCAGGCAGAGCTTGCTGATGCCATCGAGCTGCTTCAGAATGTTATAAGAAAGCTTGCTATACGAATGCAGTACTGCGAAGACAGGATACTTGACGGCGATGAAGAGGATGACGAAGAAAATACAAAAGAGAGCTGACGGAATGCACATCAGCTCTCTTTGTTTTAAACAGACTCTTTTATCTTCTTCAGTGCGCCCTTTTCAAGTCTTGACACCTGCGCCTGAGATATGCCTATTTCTTCTGCAACCTCTATCTGAGTCCTGCCCTGAAAGAAGCGGAGGTATAGTATCTTCTTCTCACGTTCCCCAAGACTCTGCACTGCGTCACGGAATGAAAGCTCGCCCAGCCAGTTTTCGATGCCGTTCTTGTCGCTTATCTGGTCAAGGATATACAGAGTATCTCCCGAATCTGAGTACACCGGCTCATAAAGGGATACAGGGTCTGTTACGCTTTCAAGAGCTATAACCACATCCTCACGCTTAGCTCCTATCTCCTCGGCGATCTCGGTGATCTTAGGCTCTCTGCAGAGCTGTGCCGTAAGCCTTTCCTTAGCCTGCATAGCCTTGTATGCCATATCCCTGAGGGAACGGCTGACCTTTATCTGGCTGAAATCCCTGAGATAACGTCTCAGTTCACCGCTTATCATAGGTACGCAGTAGGTGGAGAAGCGTACCTCCTTGGTAAGGTCGAAGTTGTTGATAGCCTTTATAAGTCCCACAACGCCTACCTGAAACAGATCGTCTACATCCTCGCCTCTGCCGGTAAAACGCTGTATAACGCTGAGTACAAGTCTCAGATTTCCCTTGATAAGCTTGTCTCTTGCTTCCTTGCTGCCGGTATCCCGTATTTCACGAAGCAGCTCCATCTTCTCCTGCTCCTTCAGCACTGTAAGCTCCGATGTGTTCACTCCCGATATCATTACCTTCTGAAATGCCATAATGTATACCTCCGTTAATATTCGCCGGAGATATTATTCCCATTATAAGGGCTTATAATCAATTCTTCCAGCCGGAAGTATATTCCAGAAAATTGTGATGTAAGTATAAAGCTTTGTAATGCTGCTTGCATTATCCGGAAATAAATGTTATAATGAAAATGCAGAATAATACGAGAGGAGATGCTGGCTTGGATAATTTTATTCTGATCGGTATGCCCGGTTCAGGTAAAAGCTCAGTAGGAAAGATACTGGCTGAAAATATCGGCTATGATTTTATGGATACGGACGACCTTATCATAGATAAGTATAATAAGCCTTTGATGGATCTTATTGAGGAAATGGGTGTTGAGGGCTTTATCCGTGCAGAGGGTGAGATACTTGAAACAGTAGATGTTTCCCGTCATGTCATCGCTACAGGCGGAAGCGTCATTTACAGTGAAAAGGGTATGGCGCATCTGCAGTCTCTTGGCAAGGTGATCTATCTCTGCTATACAGAGGAGGATATTGCCGCACGTGTGGGCGATCTTACTACAAGAGGAGTAGTCTGCCGTAACTGCAAGAGCTTCCGTGAGCTGTTTGAGGAACGCCGTCCGTACTATGAAAAGTACGCGGATATCGTGGTTCATCTGGAGCACGCCTCTATGGGAAGAAGCATAAAGCAGCTTATCCGCACGGTGGACAGGTACTTATAATGATAGAGGACTGCTGCAGCGTCAGGAGCTGCGGCAGTCCTTTTGCTGTGCTGCATCACAAAAATCATATAAAGCCCTTGCATAATTGCCGGTTTTGAGTTATAATAAAGGTATTGATTTCCTTGATTTGAAAGGAGCTGTATTATGAAAGACGGTTTTATCAAAATAGCCTGCGCCACGCCCGATGTGCGTGTGGCAGACTGTGACTATAATGCGGAGCAGATAATTGCACTCACCAAAGAAGCCGCCGCAAATGGTGCAAAGCTTATTGCATTTCCGGAGCTGAGTATTACCGGCTATACCTGCGGCGATCTGTTTTTTCAGAAGACGCTGCTGGACGGTGCGATGAATGGTCTGAAAAAGATCCTCAAAGAGACTGCTGAGCTTGATATTGTTGTGATTGCAGGACTGCCGCTGGTCTGCAAAGGCTCGCTCTATAACTGCGCCGCTGTATGCTATGAGGGTAACGTTCTGGGATATATCCCTAAAACCAATATTACAGATCATGGCGGCTTATATGAATCACGCTATTTTACCGCTGGCTCATCAAAGACAGATATTCTTTTTGGTGATGATGATGATTATGACAGCGCACCCTTCGGCTCTGAAATGGTGTTTGCCTGTGAGGGAATGCTTGATTTCTCATTCGGCGTAGAGATATGCGAGGATGCCTATGGTGCTGATGCGCCCTCTGCAGCAATGGCTCAGAAAGGTGCGTCACTGATTATAAATCTTTCATGCAGCAGCGAACAGGTGGGAAAAGCTGAATCAAGACGTACACTTTTCAAAGCTAAGTCCGAAAGTCTTATCTGTGCGTATGCCTATGCAAATGCCGGCATTGGTGAATCTACTCAGGACTATGTATTCGCCGGAAGAAGCATGATACTTGAAAAAGGAAATGTTCTTGCTGAAGCAAAGCCTTTTGTATCCGGTATAATATATGCTGACATTGACGTACAGCGTTTGCAGGCGGAACGCAGACGGTGCAGTACGTTTAAAACGGATTACTGGAGTGCCGGCAGAATAGCGTTTGATATGAAGCTTACCGAAACCAACCTCACCCGCCACATAAGCAAGTCACCCTTTATCCCGGAGGACAAGGCTGAGCTTGCTAAAAGATGCGAGGAAATACTCACCATGCAGGCGGCAGGTCTTGCCACAAGGCTTCGCCATATCAATTGTAAAAATGTTGTGGTGGGACTTTCCGGTGGACTGGATTCAACACTTGCGCTTATCGTTATTGCTCATGCCTTTGATATGCTTGGACTTCCGAGAAGCGGCATTCTTGCTGTTACAATGCCCTGCTTCGGTACGACCGACAGAACCTATAATAACGCCTGCAAGCTGGCTGTGTCCTACGGCGCAGAGCTTCGTGAGGTGCGTATTGCTGACAGCGTTTTACAGCATTTCAAGGATATAGGTCATGACCCCGATGTAAGAAACGTCACCTATGAAAACGCACAGGCACGAGAGCGAACACAGGTTCTCATGGATCTTGCAAACGAGGTGAACGGTCTTGTTATCGGTACGGGCGACCTTTCCGAGCTGGCTCTTGGATGGGCGACCTATAACGGCGACCATATGAGTATGTACGGCGTGAATGCGTCCATTCCGAAAACTCTGGTTCGTCATCTGACTGCGTTTGAAGCGGAACGGTCAGAGGGCGTTCTCCGTGAGGTTCTCTTTGACGTTCTGGATACTCCCGTAAGCCCTGAGCTTCTTCCGCCGGAAAAGGACGGCACTATTGCTCAGAAAACAGAGGATCTGGTAGGTCCTTATGAGCTGCATGACTTTATTCTCTACTATGTAGTGCGTCACGGCTTCTCTCCTAAGAAGATATATCGTTTGGCATGTATTGCCTTTGAGGGCGTATATGACAAGGCGACTATCCTCAAATGGCTGAGAAAATTCTACTGGAGATTCTTCTCACAGCAGTTCAAGCGTTCCTGTCTGCCGGACGGCGTAGCTGTAGGCAGCGTTGGACTTTCGCCAAGAGGCGGCTGGCAGATGCCAAGCGATGCGTGGGTGACTCTCTGGCAGCGTGAAATAGATGAGATCGAGGGTTAATAATGGCTCTTTTGCTGAAATGTATTTCAATCCCCTCAGTCGTCACTTTGTGCCGACAGCTCCCATTACTAAGGGGAGCCTTGGACGGTGCACTTCGTGCCAATATTTGATTACATTGAAAAAGAGCTTGATATAATTTATCTGAAAGGATGTTTAAATATGACTTACAAAGAAGAATTTATCAGATTTATGGTGGACTGCGGTGTACTTACATTCGGCTCTTTCACACTGAAAAGCGGAAGAATCGCACCCTACTTCATCAACACAGGCAACTACAAGACAGGTAAGCAGCTTGCACAGCTGGGTAAGTATTACGCAGCCTGCATCAAGGAAAACGGCATTGAAGTTGACACTCTCTTCGGACCTGCATACAAGGGCATTCCGCTGTCTGTAAGTGCGGCTGTTGCTCTGGCAAATGACCACGACATCGAGGTAAACTACTGCTTCGACCGTAAGGAAGTCAAGGATCATGGCGAGGGCGGTATGTTCGTAGGAAAGACCCTTGCTGACGGTGAAAAGGTTGTTATCATCGAGGATGTTATGACCTCCGGCAAGGCTCTTATGGAGGTTTATCCCAAGCTCAAGGGTGCGGCTGATGTGAATATCACAGGTATGGTTATCACCGTTGACCGTATGGAAAAGGCTCTGGGCAGCGATAATTCCGCTGTACAGGAGGCTTTCAACAAGTACGGCGTGACTGTTTATTCTATCGTTACTATGGATGATATCATCAAGGCTATCGAGGACGGCGTTATTCCCTTTGCTGAGTATCTTGACGCTATGCGTGCTTACCGCAAAGAGTACGGCGTAGAGGCGTAAGAAAAAAAGACTTGCATTTTCTTTTATAATAGTGTATAATAATAACTGTACGGCTTAGCCGTACAGTATATGCCGCTTTAGTTAAATGGATATAACAAACCCCTCCTAAGGGTTAGTTGAGGGTTCGATTCCCCCAAGCGGTGCCAAGGTCGCTCTCATGTTCTGCACATGAGGGCGAATTTAATATCAAAAGGGAGGCTTCTGCATGAAAAAGACAAAATTTACCGACGAGCTGAGAAAGCTCAGACCGCTTAATTTCCTCATACTTCTGGTTGCAGGCTGTATCAACGCATTCGGCGTTACCATTTTTCTTGCACCTGTAAATCTATACGACAGCGGCATTTCCGGAACATCTATCCTGCTTTCGCAGCTTACGCCGGAATATCTCAGCCTGTCTGTATTTTTGCTGCTGCTGAATATTCCCATATTTCTTTTCGGTCTGAAAAAGCAGGGCGTTACGTTTACTGTGTACTCTCTTTTTACGGTTGCGGTGTATTCCATCTGCTCATGGCTGATAACGGATGTACTGCCTGTAGATGTAAGCATGGCTTCGCCTCTTGCAGGTCAGGATCTGCTGCTGTGTGCCCTGTTCGGCGGAATAATCTCCGGTGTAGGCAGCGGTACTACCATACGCTACGGCGGTGCTATCGACGGTATCGAGGTTCTTGCTGTAACCTTCGCAAAGAAGCTGGGAATTACTGTGGGAACATTCGTTATGATCTACAACGTCATACTCTACATAATCTGCGGCTTTGCAATGGGCAGCTGGATACTGCCCCTTTACTCTATAGTTGCATATGCGGCAGGTCTTAAAACTGTTGACTTTATCGTTGAGGGCTTCGACCGCTCAAAGGAGGTAATGATAATTACCGACAAGGCTGAGGAGATAAGTCAGGCTCTTATGGAGGCGTTCGAGTGCGGCACTACCAAGATTGCTGCAACAGGCGGCTACTCCAATGCTGATAAAACTATTATATATTTTGTAGTAAACCGTTTCCAGATAGCACGTATGAGAAATATCATCCATACCATTGACCCCAAGGCTTATGTTACTATAAGCGAGGTTGCAGATATTCTCCGAGGAAGTGAGAGTCAGGGTGCAGGGAAGTAAAGGACATTTCAGGAGGAGCTTCAGATGAAATACTATACAATGATAGGCGGAGTAAATGGCACGGGTAAAAGCAGTCTTTCCGGTGTTCTGCGCCGCCAGCTTACGGATATGGGTATTATAATAGACCCTGACAGAATTGCTGCACAGCTGCAATGCGACCGCCTTACCTCCGGCAGGATAGCCGTTGATATGGTGAACGATTGTCTGGAAAAAGGCGTGAACTTCTCTCAGGAAACGACTCTTTCCGGACACCGCACAGTCCAGACTATTCAGCAGGCAAGAAAAGCAGATTACTGCATACGCCTTTATTATGTAGGTGTTGATTCTGCTGAGGAAAGCATTGAACGTATTGCAAACCGTGTCCGCAAGGGCGGTCACTATATTCCGGATAAGGATGTCCGCAGACGCTATGAAAAACGCTTTGCCGACCTTTCTGCAATCCTGCCCTACTGCGACGAGGTTCACTTTTATGATAACGAAAACGGATTCTGTGAGGTGGCTGTTTACAGAAACGGCGAGATCATTCCGCAGACAGAGCCTTTGCCGCAGTGGCTGCTGGATTTCCAGAAGTATCAGGCAGCGTCCAGATAGATGCCAACTATATTCCAAGCAGTTCTGTACGCCAAAAAGCGTCAGAACTGCTTTTTTGTCTCCGGGTACTTGACAAAAGTCTGATTTCGTGGTATAGTAGTAACGTTAAGAGAATACAGGTGTATTTCTCACACGGACGCACAAAGAATGTGCGGTGCTGATACTATGCGAAAGGAGCTGGCTCGTATGAGCCGAAGGGAAGCCTATGCAGACACAGTTTATAGTAGTTGATACCTCTGTACTGCCGGAGATTTTCGGAAAGGTGCTGGAGGTCAAAAAGCTTGTTGCAGACCGCAGCGAAAAAAGCTTTGCCGCAGCCTGCAAGCGTGTGGGCATTTCCAGAAGCGCATTCTATAAGTATCGTGACTATGTATTCGCATATGACGACAAAATGACTCAGCGTATAGTCAACTTTTCAGCTGTTCTCCGTGATGAAAGCGGAGTGCTGTCAAATCTGCTTACGAAGCTTCACAGTCTGAATGCAAACATTCTCACTGTGAACCAGAGCATACCGGTAGACGGCGTTGCAGCTGTAAGCATCTCTCTCCAGTTCGGAGATGGTGCGGCAAATCCGGTGGAGGTCACAAATGCGCTGAAGAATATACAGGGCGTTGTAGAGGTAAAGCTGCTGTCCGGTGAATAATAATTTGGAAGGAAGTAATTTTATGAAGAAAATAGCTGTACTGGGCTATGGTGTTGTAGGCTCAGGTGTAGTAGAGCTTTTCTACAAGAACAAGGCTAAGATCGAAAAGAATACAGGCAAGGAGCTGGAGGTAGGATATATCCTTGACCTTCGTGAGTTCCCTGGTGATCCCTATGAGGATAAGGTCGTTCATGACATAAATATCATCCTGAATGACCCTGATGTTGCATATGTAGCTGAATGTATGGGCGGAGTAAATCCTGCGTTCCAGTTTGTAAACAGCTGTCTGGAGGCTGGCAAGAGCGTTGCTACATCCAATAAGCAGCTTGTTGCTGAAAAGGGTGATATCCTGCTTCAGACCGCAAAGGCTCACGACTGCAACTTCTTCTTTGAAGCAAGCGTAGGCGGTGCGATTCCCTGTATCCGTCCACTGCATACCTGTCTTGCAGGAAACGATATTTCTGCTGCTGCCGGTATTCTTAACGGCACAACAAACTTTATTCTGGAGAAGATGTTCTGTGACAAGATGGGCTTTGAGGAGGCTTTGAAGCTGGCTCAGGAGCTTGGCTATGCAGAGCGTGATCCTTCCGCTGACGTTGACGGCGCAGACGCTTGCCGCAAGGTCTGCATTCTCGCATCCCTTATCTTCGGTAAGCACGTTTATCCCGACAGTGTTTACACAAAGGGCATCCGTGATATTGCTCTGGAGGATGTTGAGCTGGCACAGAACTTCGGCTGTGCGCTGAAGCTTATCGGCAGAGTTGTACGTCTTGAGGACGGCAGAATACTTCCTACAGTAATGCCTATGGCAGTGCCCGGCGACAGCCTTATCTCTCATGTTGACGGCGTGTTCAATGCAGTTATGGTATGGGGTGACGGCTTTGACAAGACAATGTTCTACGGCAGAGGCGCAGGCAAGCTGCCTACAGCAAGCGCAGTACTTGGCGACCTTATCGACTGTGCAAAGGCTGAGCATACTGTTACATCCCACGAGTGGATCCTGGCTGATAACACAGATTTCATTGCAGATATGGACGCATTCAAAGCTCCCAGATTTGTACGTACTTCCGCTGCTTCTGCTGATGTTTACGAGTCTGCGGCAAAGGCTCTTGGTCTGACAGTAGAAAAGTCTGCTGAGACAGGCTGCATCGTAAGCGAGTGCGCCAACAAGACAGCTGCTGCATTTGCGGAGGCTCTCACTGCTGCAGGCGTATCTGTTCTGGCTGAGATTCCGGTTATGGCTGATTGATTTTGTTTAATATATGAATTATATAAGTGCCCTTCGGTTCGTGCCGGAGGGCACTTTTGTGCATTATACATAAAGCAATGGCATTTGTTTAGAATGTTTGTACAAATGTATATTATAAGTATTGACAAGGTAGGGGGGATATGTTACAATAAAACTGGAGTAATAAATCTTTTATATCTATAAGAAAGGATGATTTTTATGAGAAAAACTTTAAGAAGGATAACCGCAGCAGCGATTGCTGTAATGTCACTTTTCGGCAATGCACTTACCGCATCAGCTCTCCTTAACTACAGTGATCTGCCGTACTATTGCTGGAACGACACTGCGAATCTTTATGAAGACGGTATCGTCTGCGTGTCAAGCGAGAAAGATCCGCTGATAGGATATGTTGTACAGAAGCCTATTACTTCCGGCGTTTTTTTCAGAACTGACATGGAAAATGTCACTGCAGAGGCTCTGGGACTGCCTGAGGGTACGGAGATCGAGCACCCTGATAGCTATGACTTCTTTAATCTGAAAAGCTCATATCTTTACAGCGACGAAAGCTTTTATCAGATTTCCGACTGGGGTGTGGACGCTGAAATCATTGACGCTCTTGTGGCTAATGAGGAGATCGAAACAGTTGTAACGGAGACGTTTAACTATTTCTCTGCTACTACTACGCTGGCTATTTGCATTGTCAGCGAGAATGCAACCGAGATAACTCCGGATGACTTTGAAGGCATGATGGTAGAAAAGGTCGTGCACATGGCTGATAACGAATTTGTGAAGGATCCAAATATCTGCTATGTTCATCTGTCTGCTGAAGCCTTTGATAACGGCGTTGACTATAATGTTCTCTATGATTACATTCTGAATGATTTTGACATAGAGTATACAAGTGCTGAATGTGGTTCTTACCAGATTGACAGCGAAGATATATATTGGGAATTAGAAATAGTTCCTCACCGTTACGTCTACACCACCCTCAAAGGCGAATTCACCGCCGCCTCCGAAGACGCCAACGGAGACTATGCCATCACTCTCGACGACGCAGTTACCGTCCTCCAGTCCTACGCTGATAACGCCGTTGCTTCTGAGCCGGTATATAACGAAAGCCACGACGCAAACGCCGACGGCACAGTTGACCTTGACGACGCTGTTGCTGTCCTGAACAGATATGCTGCTGATGCAGTCGGATTGTAATGTTAATTCCTTTTTCATGATACACTCAATGAGAAAGCCGCTTCCGGATTTGTGCCGGAGGCGGCTTTCTCTGTAAAAAAGGGGCTGATGCAGTGCACCAGCCCTTTTGATCTATTACTTGAAGTAGTCTACGCCGCTCTGGAAGATTCTCTGATCCTTTTCACCGGGAACATTACGGTAAAGATTCTTGCCGATACGCTCGCTGTGACCCATCTTACCAAGAACTCTGCCGTCAGGTGAGGTGATACCCTCGATAGCAGCCATGGATGTGTTGGGATTGTAGTGAATGTCCATAGTAGGATTGCCGTTCATGTCAACATACTGTGTTGCGATCTGACCGTTAGCTGCCAGCTGGTCGATAAGTGCCTGCGGAGCTACGAAGCGTCCCTCACCGTGAGAGATAGCAACTGTGTGTACATCGCCTGTCTCGCAGCCATAGAGCCACGGAGACTTATTGGATGCAATGCGTGTATTAACAAGCATTGACTGGTGACGTGCAATTGTGTTGAATGTCAGTGTAGGCGCATTGTCAGCCATAGGAACGATCTCGCCGTAAGGTACAAGGCCAAGCTTTACAAGTGCCTGGAAGCCGTTGCAGATACCCAGCATCAGACCGTCACGGTTCTGGAGCAGGTTATGAACAGCGTCCATGATCTTCGGGTTGCGGAAGAATGCTGTAATGAACTTACCGCTTCCGTCCGGCTCGTCGCCGCCGCTGAAGCCTCCGGGGATCATGATGATCTGGGAATTCTTGATGAGCATTGCGAATGTGTCAACGGATTCCTCAATTGCAGCAGCCGACAGGTTCTTGATAACGAATACCTCTGCTCTTGCGCCTGCACGCTCAAAGATACGGGCTGTATCATATTCGCAGTTTGTGCCGGGGAATACCGGAATAAGAACTCTCGGACGAGCTTCCTTGATGGATGCGGACAGAGTTTCTGTGCGCTTGTAGGAATAAGCAGCGGGAACCTCTGTTGTTGTCTGGATGCGGCAGGGGAATACAGGCTCAAGCTTCTTTTCCCATACGGAAATAAGCTCTTCGAGGTCAAGAGTATAATCAGGAGCAGCGATAGCCTTTGCTTCTGTAGTTGTACCGATAACCTCTTCGCCGTCCTGTGCAGCACCGTTCAGCTCAATGATGAATGCACCTGCGCAGGGCTGGAACAGCTCTTCTGCGGAAAGCTTCTTTGCGAATGCAAAGCCGATCTTGTTGCCGAATGCCATCTTAGCGATACCCTCAGCAACGCCGCCGAAGTCAACTGCCCATACAGCAGCAGCTCTGCCGTCAGCGATGATCTTTTCCAGCTTGTCGAAGCAAGCACGGATGCTGTCGAATACCGGCAGACCATTTTCGTCATACTGAGGACGGATCTGGATAACTGTGCTGCCAGCCTTCTTGAATTCTGTGGAAACTACCTTGTCAGCATTAGCTGTGGAAACAGCAAAGGAAACCAGTGTAGGCGGTACGTCGATGTTTTCGAATGTACCGGACATGGAGTCCTTGCCGCCGATAGAACCGCAGGACAGCTCAAGCTGTGCCTTGAACGCACCGAGAAGTGCAGCCATAGGCTTGCCCCATCTTGAAGGTGTGTTCTGAGTTCTTTCAAAGTATTCCTGGAATGTGAGCCAGCAGTGGTGCCAGCTGCCGCCTGCTGCGATAACCTTTGCGATAGAGGAGATAACAGCAGTCATTGCGCCGTGATACGGGCTGTTTTCGCTGATGAGAGGATTGAATCCCCAGCCCATCAGTGAGCAGGTATTTGTCTCGCCTCTGAGAACCGGGATCTTGGCAGCCATAGCCTGTGACGGAGACAGCTGATGTGCGCCGCCGAAAGGCATGAGAACAGTGCCTGCGCCGATAGTAGAGTCGAACTTTTCAATAAGACCCTTCTGAGAGCATACGTTCAGGTTGGACATAAGGTCTGTCCAGCTTTCAGCGCAGTCCTCCATAGCGTTTACAGGAGCAGTCTTGGGAGCTTCGATAACGATGTCAGTATACTTGGGCGCGCCGTTGGAGTTAAGGAAATCACGGGACAGGTCAACGATAACATTATCGTTCCACTTCATTGTCAGTCTCGGATCAGCCTTTACCTTTGCAACGATAGTAGCCTCGAGGTTTTCCTTAGCAGCTTCACGGAGGAAACGGTCAGATTCAGCCTCGGATACAACAACAGCCATTCTTTCCTGAGATTCGGAAATAGCGATTTCAGTACCGTCAAGACCTTCGTACTTCTTGGGAACTGCGTTGAGGTCAATATCCAGACCGTCAGTCAGCTCGCCGATAGCAACAGATACGCCGCCTGCACCGAAGTCGTTGCAGCGTTTGATCATCTGTGTAACGAAAGGATTGCGGAAAAGTCTCTGGAGCTTTCTTTCCTCAGGAGCGTTACCCTTCTGAACCTCTGCTCCGCAGTGCTCAAGTGACTCAAGAGTGTGTGACTTTGAAGAACCTGTAGCTCCGCCACAGCCATCGCGTCCTGTCTTTCCACCAAGGAGGATTACAACATCTCCGGGCACGGGAGCCTCTCTTCTGATATTCTCCGCAGGAGCTGCACCAAGTACTGCACCGATTTCCATTCTCTTAGCTACATAACCGGGGTGATATACTTCTGATACGTGACCTGTTGCAAGACCGATCTGGTTACCATATGAGCTGTATCCGTTGGCTGCTCCAACAGTGATTTTTCTCTGAGGAAGTTTACCGGCGATTGTATCTTCTACAGGTACAAGAGGATTAGCTGCGCCGGTAACTCTCATTGCCTGATATACATATGAACGTCCTGAAAGAGGATCACGGATTGCTCCGCCGAGACAAGTTGCAGCGCCACCGAAAGGCTCGATTTCTGTTGG
>JAZNOB010000070.1:0-3354 GCA_045580565.1 Ruminococcus sp. | reverse complement strand
CACAATTCCTTGGCTCACAGAACGACATGGCTACGTCCGACTTGGTCTGGTTCGCTTCCCCTCAAAATGCTGTCGCATTTCTCACCCCTTTCTCCGTGCGCCGGAAGTATGGCGCAGAGAGTTTCGCCGTCTGCGGACGGCGACCATGGGCTTTGCCCCTGGACCCCACCAGCATTTTTGAAAAATTGCTGGACCAAAAAACTTTTATTGATTTTGCGTTTTTTTAATAGTGAGAAACTTTCAGAAAAAGAGGTGAAAAAATGCTTATCCGTCTTAATGACGTAAATAAAATATACAACGGAAATCCCATTCTCCGGAACATCGACCTTACCATTGAGGACAGGGACAGGATAGGTCTTATCGGCGTGAACGGATGCGGAAAATCAACTCTGCTGAAGCTTATCACCGGTCAGATACTGCCCGACCACATAAAAGAGGGCGACGGAGAAATAGCGTATTCCGGCAAGACCTCTGTGGGATATCTTGAACAGATGAGCGGTCTTGACAGGGAAAGCACCGTCTGGGCTGAAATGAGAAGCGTTTTCAGTGAGCTTCTCTCTGCACAGGAGAGGATGCGTGAGCTTGAAGCTGAGATGCAGTCCGGCACTGACGTTCATGCTGAGGAGTACCACCGCTTGCAATCATGGTTCGAGAGCAACGACGGCTATAATATAGATGTGAAGATAAAGACCATCCTCGGCGGTATGGGCTTTGACGAAAGCACCTACGACCGTATAATATCCGGCTTCAGCGGCGGCGAGAAAACACGCCTTGCCATAGCGAGACTTCTCCTTGAAGAACCCAATCTTCTTATCCTTGACGAGCCGACCAACCATCTTGACTTCAAAACGGTAATGTGGCTGGAGGATTATCTTAAAGACTACAAGGGTGCACTTCTTATCGTATCCCATGACAGATACTTCCTCGACAGGCTTTGTACATCCATCTGCGAGATAGAACGCACAAGGCTTACACGCTACAAGGGCAACTACACAGCCTATACTTCTCTGAAAGAAGCGGCAGTTGCTCGTCAGATGAAGGAGTATGAGCTTCAGCAGAAGGAGATCGCTAAACTTGAAGATTACGTTGCACGTAACCAGACAAGAGCGTCTACCGCAAAAAGCGCACAGAGCCGCATGAAGCAGCTTGAAAAGATAGAGCGCATCGAAAAGCCTCTTACATACCACAAGCAGGCAAGGGTGCAGTTCAGCTTTGACATAGATCCGCCCCAGCAGCTTTTGCAGGTGGCTGATATTGATATATCAGTAGGCGAGGGGACTGAGCGCAAGACTCTGGTTGAATCCCTTTCCTTTGAGGTAAGACGAGGGGAAAAGTGGGGCATTATCGGCGATAACGGAATCGGCAAGTCCACGCTCCTGAAAGAGCTTCAGGGAATCTTGCCGCACAAGGGCAGAGTCCGCTGGACGAGCAATGTGAAGCGTTCCTACTTTGAACAGGAAAGCGCAAATCTTCATCCGGAAAAGACTATCATGCAGGAGATACACGACCGTGTACCCACATGGACAGACCTTCAGGTGAGAAGCCTGCTTGGACAGGTGCGCATCACCGGCGAGGATGTTTACAAGCCTGTAGGCGTTATAAGCGGCGGCGAGAGAGCGAAGGTCTGCTTCGCAGTTATGATGATAGAGCGTGGAAATGTTCTCATCTTGGACGAACCTACCAACCACCTTGACATTTCCATGAAGGAGGTCATTGAGGACGCTCTCGTTGATTTTGCCGGAACGCTTTTATTCGTATCCCATGACCGTTATCTTCTGGATAAGGTTGCGGACAGGATACTTGAAATCACAGCCGACGGTATAAGGATATATCAGGGCGGCTTCCAGAGCTGGCTTGAAGCTGAGCAGAAGCGCATAAAGGAAAGCCGTGCCGTACAGTCTGAGGTGAAGCAGACGGACAAGAGCGAGAAGCCTCAGTATCGTTCCAAGCAGCAGCGAGCACTTGAAGCAAAGCAGAGGGCGAGAAGACGTGAGCTTGAAAAGCTGTCCGAGGAGCTTCAGCAGGAGCTTGACCAGCTTAACGAGGAGATAGCATCCGAGGAGGTTTACTCCGACTTTGAGCTTATGCAGGAGAAGTGCCGCCGTATGGACGAGATACGTGTTCAGATGGACGAGGCGCTGGAGGAGCTTATACTTCTGGAGGAGGAACTGGGCGAGTAATTGTTTGCATATTACACAAATGTGCGTGTGAAAATTCGCTCAACTTTGTTCAAAAGGCATCTTGCGTTCAGGAGAAAAATTGTGTATGATATAAGAGGCGTATTATTTTTACGTCCTGAAAAATGATTTTATACTATCTGAAAAGTGAGGAAATTATCATGAAGACTAAAAGAATTCTTGCTTGTCTGCTGGCATCTATGATGGCTTGCGGCGTACTGACAGCTTGCGGCGGCGATGATTCCGCTTCTGAGTCTGCTACAGAGGCTGCTACAACAGAGGCTGCAACAGAGGCTGCAACAGCTGAAGTTGTTGAAGGTGAAGGCGAAGGCGAAGCTGCTGGCGAAGATGCAGCACCTGCCGGCGAACAGGTACAGGCTGGCGCATTCGAGGAAGCTGTAGAGGCTAAGTCCGGTGACGCATATCTGGCTATGGTTGACGGCGAGTGGTATGTTCAGTACTGGGGCACAACAGCTGACCTGCTGACATATGACGCAGGCGTTGTTCCGATCACAGGCAACGGCGACTACACAGTAAGCGTAAACGGCGCATCTGCTGGTATGCTGTTTGACGTTACAGGCGACGCTAACGGCGAGTACACACCTGCTGGCTGTTCCTTCATGTCCGTAATGGTTAAGGACGGTGTAACTCTGTATCCTAACATGGCTATCGAGATCACAAGCATCCGTGTAAACGGCGAAGAGCTGCCGATGACTGCTAAGAACTACACATCTACAGACGACGGCATTGAAATGCGTGCAAACATCTACAATGAGTGGGTAAATGAACTTCCTGAGGACGCACATGATGCAAACGGCCCTGTAACAGACAACTCTACATACTCTGCTCAGATCATCGACAAGAACCTGATCGAGGCATGGACAAGCATTGAGGTTGACTTTACAGTATCCGGTATTGAATAAGATAAGGTTTACCTGAATAAACACGGCGGAGCTTACGGGCTTTGCCGTGTTTTTGTTGCAATTTTTTGTATTATGTGGTACAATGGAGAGAGAATTGAGTTTGTTGCGGATGATAAATTGTAGTTTGCAGCTGGCGCCAGCCCGTCGCCCAACGGTAATGGCGACGGCACGCCTCACCAAGGATGTTCGGTGAGCTGCACCGCATTGCACCCCATTTAAGTTATGGCGTCCGATAAGTCTACACAAGTGCCCCT
>JAZNOB010000069.1:0-7180 GCA_045580565.1 Ruminococcus sp. | reverse complement strand
TTTCTGCCATAGTTATTCTCCTTATTATATATGAATAACCCCATAAGCCTCCCCTTAGTAAGGGGAGGTGGCACGCCGCAGGCGTCACGGAGGGGATTGCAGAGAGGAAAACAGACATTTATTTTTAGTCTTACTCGTCGTGTACAATCCCCTCAGTCAGCTGTGCTGACAGCTCCCCTTACTAAGGGGAGCCTTGTGCGGTATAACCTACTGTATTATACAACAATACGGGACGAACAAATCCTATCCGTCCCGATTGTGATTTTTACTTAAACTTCCTTGAAGTCAGCGTCAACAACGCCGTCATCAGCTGCGCCTGCATTGCCGCCCATATCAGCGCCGCCCATGTTGCTCATGTCAGGACCGCCCTGCTGCTGGTACATCTTGGAGGACATTGCATACAGTGCCTGCTGGAGAGCGTCTGTCTTAGCTTTGATATCAGCTGTATCATTGCCGGAGATAGCGGTCTTCAGGTCAGCCATCTTAGCTTCGATATCGCTCTTGTCAGCTGCCGGAACCTTGTCGCCCAGTTCTGCGAGAGTGCTCTCGCACTGACCTACCAGACTCTCAGCCTGATTTCTTGTATCTACGTCCTCACGACGCTTCTTGTCTTCTTCAGCAAAAGCCTCAGCTTCCTTTACAGCCTTGTCGATATCCTCCTTGGACATATTTGTAGAAGCTGTAATGGAGATGTTCTGCTCCTTGCCTGTACCCAGATCCTTAGCGGAAACGTGTACGATGCCGTTAGCGTCGATATCGAATGTTACCTCGATCTGCGGAACGCCTCTTCTTGCCGGTGCGATACCGTCCAGACGGAATGTACCCAGCTGCTTGTTATCACGTGCAAATTCACGCTCACCCTGAAGAACATTGATATCAACAGCTGTCTGGTTGTCAGCAGCAGTTGAGAAGATCTGGCTCTTCTTCGTAGGGATAGTTGTATTTCTCTCGATGATCTTTGTGCAAACACCGCCCATTGTCTCAAGACCCAGAGACAGAGGAGTTACGTCCAGAAGCAGGAGACCGTCCTTAACGTCGCCGCCGAGAACGCCGCCCTGGAGTGCTGCACCGAGTGCTACGCATTCGTCAGGGTTGATGCCCTTGAAAGGCTCCTTGCCGAGTTTCTGTCTTACAGCAGCCTGAACAGCCGGAATTCTGGAAGAACCGCCAACCATGAGGATCTTGTCAAGCTCAGAAGCGGAGAGACCGCTGTCGGAGAGTGCCTGCTGAACCGGACCCATTGTAGCGTCTACGAGGTCACGAGTCAGCTCGTTGAACTTAGCAACAGTCAGAGTCATGTTCAGGTGGAGAGGTGTGCTTGCAGAATCAACAGCTATGAAGGGAATGCTGATGTCTGTAGTTGTTGTAGAGGAAAGCTCGATCTTAGCCTTTTCAGCCTCAGCCTTCAGTCTCTGCATAGCCATCTTGTCGCCGGAAAGGTCGAAGCCTTCCTGAGCCTTGAATTCCTTTATCATCCAGTCGATGATTCTCTGGTCGAAGTCGTCGCCGCCCAGACGGTTGTTACCAGCTGTAGCCAGAACCTGCTGAACGCCGTCGCCCATTTCAATGATAGATACGTCGAAAGTACCGCCGCCCAGGTCATATACCATAACCTTCTGCTCGCCTTCCTTGTCGATACCGTAGGAGAGAGCAGCAGCTGTCGGCTCGTTGATGATTCTGCGTACATTGAGACCTGCGATCTGACCTGCGTCCTTAGTAGCCTGACGCTGTGCGTCTGTGAAGTATGCAGGAACTGTGATAACAGCTTCAGTTACAGGCTGACCCAGATAAGCCTCAGCGTCTGCCTTCAGCTTCTGGAGGATCATAGCGGAGATCTCCTGAGGAGTGTACTTCTTGCCGTCGATGTCTACCTTGTAGTCCTCGCCCATGTGACGCTTGATTGAGGAGATAGTCTTGTCAGGGTTAGCGACAGCCTGACGCTTAGCGATCTGACCTACCAGTCTCTCGCCTGTCTTTGAAAAGCCTACTACAGAAGGAGTAGTTCTTGCGCCCTCTGCATTTGTGATTACTACTGCGTTGCCGCCTTCCATAACTGCTACGCAGGAGTTTGTTGTACCAAGGTCAATACCGATGATCTTTCCCATAATAATCTCTTCCTTTCATTGTTTGCCTGACGTTTGTCAGGAATGGTTTATGATAAATATTTGCTTGCTTAAATTATGCCTTAACCGCCACAACAGCCGGTCTTACCAGTCTGTCGCCCAGCTTGTAGCCTTTCTGGTAAACCTCGCAGACTGTGTTTTCCTCGAAGTCACCATCTTCAACCTGTCTTATAGCGTTGTGAAGATTGGGGTCAAATTCCTCGCCCAGAGGTGAAATTTCCTCAATACCCAGCTTTTCGAAAGCCTTCTTCAGCTGGCTGTAGGTCATCTCAACGCCTTTTTTGTAGGTCTCGTCTGAACATTCAGCCTCAACAGCTCTGTCGAATGTGTCCGCTACCGTAAGAAGCTCTTTTATACAGTCAGCCTTAGCGTCGCCGTATATCTTCTTCTTTTCCTCAGTAGTGCGGTTTCTGTAGTTCTGATACTCAGCCATGAGTCTCAGATGCTGGTCTTTTTCAGCTGCAAGAGCCTCCTCAGCCTTTGCAAGAGCCTCACGGAGCTCATCTGCTTCTGATTTTTCTTCTGCTGCACATTCTTCTTTTTCTTCAGCAGCAGCTTCTTCAGCGGCAGGATCTTCCTTCATCAGCTTTTCCAGATCCTTATCCTTCATCGTCATCATCCTTTCCCTCACCGTGTTCCGTCAGGAATCTGGTAAGCTTTTCTGTAAAATAATCTATATAAGGAATTATTTTTGCGTAGTCAAGTCTCACAGGACCTATAACGCCCAGTGAGCCGGCGGTCTTTCCGCCCTTCTGGTATTTTGAAACGATCATGCTGGAGTTGCCGATAGCAAAGCCGTCGCCCTCCTCACCGAACACTACCTGAACGCCGTTCATGCTGTCGTCAAGCAGCGTATGCAGCTCGTTTTTGTGGGATATGAACCGCACGATCTCGCCCTTGTCAAGGTCACGGTAGGTCAGAAGATTCTGTTCGCCGGTGACGAATACCTCGTTCTTCTGAAGGTCACGTGACATTTCGCATATGCCCCTGATAAGCGGCGAAAGAGCGACCATATATGTTCCCATAGCAGTGATAAGCTGGTCAAGCTTTTCCTCGGAAAGCTCCGATACGGACACGCCCTCAAGGTTTTCCTCAAGAAATTTCTGAAGGAAATCCATATGCTCCTGTGTAAGGTCAAATTCCATACGGCACGCCTTGTTCTTTATCATACCGTTTGACGTTACCAGCAGTACAACGTAAAGTCTCTTGCCGGTAGGTATGACCTCGACCTTTGAGATAACAGAAAACTTCGGTGCAAGATTGGATACTACCGTAGCGCATTTTGTGATTTCCGCAAGAGCAGTAGACGCACTCTGGAGCAGCAGATCCTCAGTGAGGTAATCCTCATCGCCCAGCATTTCGTCAAGTCTCGCACGTTCGGATGCCTCAAGCTCAGTTTTGCCGAGAATCTCCTCAATATACAGTCTGTAACCGCTGAATGTAGGTATTCTTCCTGCCGAGGTGTGGGGCTGTTCAAGATATCCCAGCTCCTCAAGGATAGCCATATCGTTGCGGACAGTTGCAGCCGATACCTTGATATCAGGCAGCATGGATATAGTCTTTGAGCCTACAGGCTCACCGGTGCTTATAAAGTTGTCAACTACTGCTGCAAGTATTTTAAGCTTTCGGGCGTCCACTGGTCTCTCCTCCGTTCTGGCAGATTAGCTTTTTAAGTATTAGCACTCTGACTCTCTGAGTGCTAATATAAATTTATCATAATCCGAACCTAAAGTCAAGGGGTTTCAGGATTTTCGGCGAGATGCACAAAATCGAATGTGACCTATTGGCGTTTCCGGCAAAATGACAAGTGTAAAGCTGGAGGCTGTTGCATATATAATAATAGTATACCGTCTTGACCTTTCCAGCTAAAGGGGCTATAATAATACTATTACAGCACAGGGAGAAATGATCATGCGAAGAAACTACATAACAAAGATCCCAATGATGTCGGCGGTTATCGCCATATGCAGCCTTATTGCCATTCCGTCGCCTGCGGGAGTTCCATTCACGCTCCAGACTTTCGGAGTGATGCTGTCAGGACTTATTCTCGGCTGTAAGGGCGGCGGATGCAGTGTACTTGTGTATCTTGCAATAGGTGCGGCAGGTCTGCCGGTATTTTCCGGATTTACAGGCGGCGCAGGACAGCTTCTGGGTGTAACCGGCGGATATCTCTGGGGATTTGTACCCATGGCAATGCTTTCGGGTCTTGGCAGAGGCAGGGCGGAATGGCAGCAGTACATACTCGCAGTATCAGGACTTGCAGTTTGTCACGCTATGGGCGCAGGCTGGCTGGGATTTGTTATGGAGATGTCCTTTGGCAAGGCGCTTCTCATAGGGTCTGTACCATATATAATAAAGGATATCCTTTCAGCAGCCGGAGCATTTGCGGTATATGGGATGCTGAAAAAACATATAGCCGCTTAGCAGAAGTGCACAAAGCCCGACTGTTGGTTTTGTGCGTTTTGCAGTTTTGCCAAAAGTGATGAACGATTTTCGGAAAGGATTATTGACAATCAGCAAAAAGCATGATAAAATAAAGGAACATGAGGAAATCTCTGGACAAACAGCCTCTGAACGGAAAAAGAGAAGCTGTCTGTCCGCACACACACGCATATACGCACAAAAACGAACATTTTTAAAGGAGATGTAAGGCAATGAACATTTTCAAGAAGGCATTTTCTGCCCTCACCGCAGCTGTAGTGGCAGTGTCCGCTTCATCTGTACTGAGCACCAGTATGTTCATCGAGGCTGACGCAGCAATGACAGCTGTTGAGCTGGTAGAGGACATGGGTCTGGGCTGGAACCTGGGCAACGCTCTGGATTCCGTAAACACATGGTCAAATCCGCTTACACCTGAGTTAAGTGAAACAGGATGGGGCAACCCTGTTACAACTGAAGCTATGATCAAGGAGATCAAGAAGACAGGCTTCAACACCGTACGTATCCCTGTCACCTGGAGTCAGTGGATCGACGGCAGCGGCAACATTGATACAACATGGCTGGCAAGAGTAAAGGAAGTTGTTGACTACGTTGTAAACAATGATATGTACGCTATCATCAACATCCACCACGACGGCTCAAACGGCGTTGCTGACAACTGGCTGACACAGGGCGCATCCAAGAAGGATGTGTTTACAAATATGTGGGGTCAGATCGCTGACTACTTCGCTGACTATGACAATAGCCTTGTATTCGAGTCCATGAACGAGGTAGAGATCTCTGACTCTGATATCAAGACACTCAATCAGGCATTCGTAGATACTGTACGTGCAAAGGGCGGCAACAACGCATCCCGTCTGCTGCTGGTACCGGCTGCGTCCAATAATACTGCAAAGCTTCTGTCAAGCGCATTTACTGCACCGACAGACTCTGCAAACATGATCGCTGTATCATGTCACTACTACGAGCCGCCCACATTCTGCGTAGCTGAGCTTGACTCCACATGGGGCTATGACGCAGACTGGGGTTCTGATTCTGATAAGACAACTGCAAGCAACGACTTCGCAAGCCTGAAGTCCAAGTTCATCGACAATGGCATTCCGGTAATCATCGGTGAGTACGGTGTTGTTACAAACGAGGGCAAGGATAAGCAGTCTATTTATGACTACCTGGAATTCGTTGCAGGCAATGCTATCGACATGGAGGGTATCTGTCCTGTAGTATGGGACGACGGTGACTCCGGTACTATCGAACTGTTCGAGCGTTCCACACTTAAATGGTACGACAGCAACATCCAGAATATTTTCTCAACTATCGCAAACGGCGGCTATGAGGATGACGGCAACAAGACTGACCGTCTGACAATGACAGCTGCTGAAATGACTGTAACAGATGAAGACGGCAACACATCTCTGATTATCGACCTGAAGCCTTACAAGGAAATGGGTCTGAACGCTACAGCTGTAGTTGTTGACTACTCTCTCACATCTGCAAAGAATTCCGCTGAATTCAGCGCAGGTCTGGTTACAAGCTTCAATATCGTTGATACAAACGGCGAAACTCAGTGGTGCTTCCTCCAGAACGGTGTTGGCGGCAACGAAACAACATCTACATTCGAGATCCCGCAGGGCGAGTATACATATACTATTGACGAGTCAAAGGATCAGTATCTGACAGGTACATTCGATATGGACTACCTGAAGTTCGAGAACTGGTGGACATGGTCTGCTGCTTCCGGCGATACTGTAACAATGGATATCAAGTCCGCTACAGTTATCTTTGACGGCTTCTATTATACAGATCAGGTTCCGGATATCGGTGATACAACTACCACAACAACCACAACTACAACAGACGAGCCTACTGAAACTACAACAACAGAAACTACTGTATCCACAGATGATACAACTGAGACTACAGTAACAACAGACGAGCCTGTTGACCCTGAGTCCGTAGTAGGCAACGCTTACGTTGCAGGTCAGGCTGGTTCATATCAGTTCTGGAAGATGGAAGACGCTGGTCAGGTTCCTGCACAGATCACAGGCAACGGTCAGTACACAGCATCCTTCCAGATTCAGGAGGGCGACGGCACAGGCTCTATCGAATGCCTGATCCTCGACACAGACCTGAACGCATATGCTTATGCTCCCGAAGGAACATCCGATCCGCTTGCAGACTGCGGCATCATGATCACAGTTGACAGCATCACTATCGACGGCGAAGAGCTTGCTTACACAGGTCCTACAGAGGGCGCATACAGACTGTCTGACAACGGCTCTACTATCCGTCTGAACATTCTGAATACATGGTCATCTCCTAAGATCTCCGATATCGACGCATCTGAGATCTCCTGGACAGATACTCTGTCTGTAACCTTCACAGTGTCCGGTCTGCCGGAAGAAGAGGGCGATGATACAACAACTGAGCCTACAGAAACTACTCCTTCCGATGATGCAACAACAACCACTACAACTGTAACTACAGATGAGCCTGTTGACCCTGAGTCCGTAGTAGGCAACGCTTACGTTGCAGGTCAGGCTGGTTCATATCAGTTCTGGAAGATGGAAGACGCTGGTCAGGTTCCTGCACAGATCACAGGCAACGGTCAGTACACAGCA
>JAZNOB010000068.1:0-2700 GCA_045580565.1 Ruminococcus sp. | reverse complement strand
TACATACTTCGGATTGCGGATATATTCGCAGTGTCCCACAATTTTCCGAAGCTCCAGTTCAAAATTATTCATGTGCATCACTCCTTTTATAAAAAAGAGCCTCTCAGTTGGGAAGCTCTATGTATGTATTCAGTTGCTTTTCAGAAGCTCTCGCTTCATAAGACAAAGGTCGAAAACATCAAGTCTGTCATCATTGCAGAAATTTCCTGCCTTCCAGTCAGCAAGCTTTGTATCGGGAACAGCAAGAATCCATTTCTGAAGCAATACCACATCAGCAACATTAAATGTGCTGTCTGCGTTCACATCGCCGTTAGGAGCTTCCGTCACAAGCAGTAATCTGTTCGTGGACAGTGTATTCTTGTTATCAAACCTGATTGTCGGATCCTTTCCTGCTACAAGCGGATTATCGCTGTCGTACATCGCAAGGCAGATTATGGCATCATCGGGAAGTGTTCCGTCATATTCAAAGAGGAAGGTCTGCTCTGTATCATCACGGAACGAGCCTTCTTCGATTCTGACAGGTTCACCGAAGGCTTTCAGCTTGTTACCGTCCTTGTCCGTGATTTCTGCACACAGGTCGATATTGAAAAACGCAGGTGCAAGTCCGGTATTCTTGATTGTCACAAGGAGCTTGCTGCCGTTCCGTTTTGCGGATGTGACGGTGAAATTGTAGCCAAGACGGTTGCACATTTCGTCAATCACTTCTTTTTGCTCTTTGTAGAATTTGTAGCTGCAATTGCTGTCCTGATCAAGTGCATAGATCGACATATGGGATATTTCAATGGTCTCACAGAAACGCTCAGGCGTCCAGTTCACATAGGAATACTCATTTTCTCTGACAGTTTCCTTCATCCATGTATACGTCTGATAGTTTTCGCCAAGTACCGGCAGATTGGCTTTGTAGGCAGGTCTGAGACTCCACTCGGCATTGGGAATGGAAATCAGTCCGTCATCACGCTTTGCGATTCCGATCGAGAGTGCATATTGATAGATCTCTCCACGTGCGTTGGAGGGCAGTGCAATGGTTGTTTCATCGAAAGCCTCTGCATAGAAATCCAGCATATCCTTCTGAATTTCAAGAGAGGGCATGAATTTCTCATCCCCCACCGCAAAGGAGTTATGCCATTCTCCATAATCGCCGAAAGGTCTGATGTCTATAAATTCTACTCTCGGATCACCGTCGTATTTTTCAGCCAGTGCCTTGGTAAAAGCCTTATGTGCCTGAAGGTATACAGGATCATCCCACTTGGGGAATACTGTTTGAACCGATGGATCATCCCGAAGCGGTGCCGTGTTCTTTTCAGCGCCCTTATCGTAAATCCACTGCGGAACATAGTCCTCGGACAAATACGACGAATACGGCATAATGCGGATGCCGTATGTCAGACCATGCGCCTCGCACGCCTCAAGCATCCCGTCAATTTCGTCCCAGTTGTACACGCCCTCAGCAGGATTGAGGTCGCACCATTTCGGCGAGCCACTGACAATCGTGACAACATCCCATGCTTGGTTATCGGCGGAACCGCCGATTCCATACGCAAAGCCGTTGGAGGAATGAATCATATCGGGAGTATAGGCAGTCATTACGAAGCCTTTGTGCGGATTAGAAACCGCTTCTCCCGAAGCTTCTGTCCGATAATAAACAGTGGATGCCATATCAAAATCCTTGTAGGGATCGTCCGAAACGTCTCCCTGTTTTTTCGGAGGAAAAAGCAGTTCACTGACCATCTCCGCCATTTTGTCAGCGCCATCTGCATTCAGATGCAGGGAATCGTCAGTATAGTATTCTTCCATCTCAAAATACTTGTTTTCCAGAGAAAGCTCCAGCCATGGAGTAAACAGATCCATCACAGCAGCCTGTTCAGTTTCTGCGATCTCATCAATTGCATCATTGAACCATCTGCTCTTTGGAAGCGGATATTTTCCAGTGTCGTTGATCTGCCCATGCTGCTTGACAAGATAGACCGTCATGCCCTTTGCCTTGGCACGCTGCACCATATCTTTCATATTCGCAATATAGCTGGCAGGATCAGGGGAAGTGGGATTTGTCTGATACGCTTTTGTATAATCATTGATGCCCACTGCAAGCAACAGAATATCTCCGCTTTTGCCGTAATGCTCGATTGTGCCGAACAGTGCCTTGTTCAGATCGGAGGAAGTAATGCCGCTTGCGGAAATATTCCGCACATCGTACTGACTCATATCCACATAATCGGGAAGAAATTGTCCCCACCCATGCACTGCATCCTCCGTCACATTGTAGCGGCTTGCCGCAGTCGAATCACCGCCGACCCAGATGGTCGGTTTCGTTGTCGTTCCTGTGGAGGTTTGTTCAATTTCAATCGTGCTGAGGGAAAATTCTGTTCCCACGCCGGAACCTGCGTAAATATTCAGCTGACCGTCCGTGACGGGGATCGTGAAAGTATCCGTGGCATTGCTGCCGGTGAGGAAGAACAGCTGTGACACGCCCTCCGCATTGATGATGGTGGACTGTACATCGCCCGTAGTCACAGTAATCTTATACACGCCGCTTGGCAAGTCAACATTGAAGATATGATTCGCAACATCGGATTTAAAGCGTACAGCGTCGGCTAATGCCCCTGTTCCGCTTGCAGGAACATCTTCTACTGCATCCGTATTTGAAAATCCGTAGCCTTTGGACTTATCGTATGCTTCCGAAGCTGATACCCCGATGTATCC
>JAZNOB010000067.1:0-12023 GCA_045580565.1 Ruminococcus sp. | reverse complement strand
CCTTGTTAAAGGGACGGGGACCGCAGCTTGCTGCGGTGGAGGGATTGCTCAGTGATAAACAAACTGAAATTTCAGCTTTTCACTTCGCAAACCAATCCCTCAGTCAGCTTCGCTGACAGCTCCCCTTACTAAGGGGAGCCTTGGGCGGTGCGCTTTGCGCATTTGCTTTGCACGCACGACTTAAACGCCCCTTGAGGGGCACTTGTGTAGACTTGTCGGACGCCATAACTTAAATGGGGTGCAATGCGGTGCAGCTCACCGAACATCCTTGGTGAGGCGTGCCGTCGCCATTACCGTTGGGCGACGGGCTGGCGCCAGCTGCAAACTACAATTTACCTAAGCATCCGATATAGAACCAAAACAAAACCACCCAAGGAAGTAACCTCACTTCCTCGGGTGGAATTTTTATATCTATAAAGCCTTACTGTACCTTGCTCTGCGCCTTCTGCATGAACCTCTCAGCTGCAACCTGTACTCTTTTGTGAGTGCATGAACCTATCTCACCGGCTGAGTCTCTCGCTGTTATGCTGTAGGTTATCTCCCTGCCGCTTACGCCGATTATCTCAGCCTCCGCATATACCGCCATACCCTCAGGTGTTGCAGACGTATGATTCAGCTCCAGATATGTTCCAACTGTAGTCTCATCCTCCTCAAGAAAAGGCTCTATAGCTTTGCAGGCAGCCTCCTCCATAAGGGCGCACATCATAGGTGTTGCGTATACTCTCAGCGAACCGCTGCCCACTGTTACTGCAAGTCTGCTTTCGTCGGCAGACGCTTCAGCTGTACCCTTCGCTCCGATGGTTATGGGTTTCATTTCTTTTCCTCCTAACAGATTTTGTCTCACTATACGTTATATATAAGGATCAGTCCTCGTCAGCCTGAGCCTCGGAAGCTGTGATCTTTCCGCCCAGTATATCAAGTGCGCTGGGTGCCGCAATATCACCAAGTATATGGTCATAGGTCAGTGCGTCAAGCTTTTTGTTTGCCGCAAGGTCTGGATCGTAGTTGGTAGAGTAAATCGGCGTTACCTCCATTTCATTCATCATGGTCTGTGTAAAGCCGTCTCTCGGTGCGTCTATCCACTCCATTATAACATAGGGCAGATAGAATACCGATACCTTTTCCTCCGGAAGAATGCTCTCATCAAGTCCGCAGTTGTTCCAGAGTATATATTTCTGCTCATACAGTGTATCACAGTTTTCGCTGGTTATGCCAAGCTGTGCGTAAATTCCGTCATCACCACGGAGAGACGGGAAGTGGTCACCGATAAACAGTACAACAGTCGGCTCACCAGAATCCTCCAGCCTTAACAGAAAATCATACAGACCATCTGAAGTGTGCTCCACCCAGTCAAGGTAGTTGTCAAACTCATCGCCGCCGCCCTGATCGTAGGGCTGGTGGTTCTGCATTGTGGTGGTGTGAATGTATATCGGCTCTTCAGATTCCTCCATCAAAGCTTCTATCTGTTCAAGGATAGTGTTGTCATCGATATACGTTCCGAAATATTCAACAGGCACTGTGAAATCAGTGTCGAATATCATCTGGTCATAACCAAAGTTTGCGTATATCTTGTTTCTTCCGTAGAAGCTTGCAAGATACGGGTGGATATATGCGGTGTTGTAGCCCCATGTTTTATAATATGCAGGAACGGTGGGCTGTGGTCTGTCAAGCAGCACACGGTTGGGCATACTTGGGTCGTCAAGAGACTTTACCGGCAGACCGAACATAAGCTCAAACTCAGTTCGTACAGTGTAGCTTGCGTAGGTAGGCGCAATAGCCGTACTCTGCCATCCAAGCTCAGCAGCCTTGTCGAAGCCGTCGTATGTATCTCCGATAGTCTCCTCCAGCTCCTCGAACACACGGAAATCCGCATAGGACTCGGACATTATCACGATAACATTAGGCTTGCTGTCTTTAAAGCCCTCGCCGTCGCCGTCTGATTCAGCAATGTACTGATCGATAACCTCGCCGCTGTCCACAGCGTAATCCTCCGGTTCTTCAAGGGATTGTGAAAAGCCCTCAGAGCCGGTTTGCAGGAAAAATGCGATAAATCCGTTATTGTCGAATTTTTCATTCAGGATAAAGGTATTATCAGCATCGGAGGTATCCAGCGTAAACAGCTGGTAAACGGGCTTTGAGATATTGGGGAACATTACCATTACTACAACGGAAGCAAGGCAGGCGATACCGCCTATAAAGCGTGCAGGCAGGCGTTTTTTCCTGCACTTTTTCAGCGCAGGATTAAATATGAACGCAGTTACCAGCCATGCTATGACGATAAGTACGGTAATGACGAGTCTTGGGGTGATTTTGATATAGGCAAAGCCTGTGAGGGATATGATATTGCCGGTAAGCATCATATCGGGGATCATCAGGTGATTGCCGTTGGTGCCGTATTTGAAAAGCTCAGCAATGCTCAGCGCCATAACGCCGACAGTCTCCGCAGTCATAGCAAGCCATCCACGCCGGACGATCAGCAGAAGTCCCCAGAAAATTGCGCCGATAACAAGCACGTCAAAGAGCATGATGCCCGGATGTTCGGCGATAAAGAGGACGATTTTGCTTGGGTACTTATTTACCGTAAGCTCGGACATACACACAAGAAAGATCGGGAAAAGGATAAACAGGAACAGGTTGGTCATGGGGTAGCGTTCGGTATTGCGGGCACGCCATGCGTTCAGCTTTTTAACCTTTTCGTGAAGCTTCTGTCCAGTGCTTTTGCAGCTGGTCAGGAATTTATTTTTCATATTGAATCACCGTTTATATAGTCAAAATGTGCTTATATTATTCGATTGTTTTAATATTACCACAAGTCCCGGAAAACTTCAAGAGATTTGCAAGTGTTTTCATAATTGCACGGGATTTTCGTGTATTTGCTCATATCGTTATTGGGTTCAGGTGTATTTTTGGTTAGTTTGCAGGATGAGGAGAGAGGGGAAATTGTAGTTTGCAGCTGGCGCCAGCTGCACCGCAGTCCACCCCATTTTAGTTGCGGCGTCCGGTGAGTGTGGCACAAGTGCCCCTCAAGGGGCTTTTAGGTCGTGCGTGCAAAGCAAGTAAAATTGGCGATATTGTAGGGGACGGCGCCCTCGACGCCCCGCCGATGCAGACTCGTAATTAACGGGGCGTCGAAGGCGCCGCCCCCTACATTTGTGCAATCCAATTCAGCTTCAAACTACAAATTACTTATTACAAAAATGCCGCACTCCTCCTCTGGTTCGGCGGCGCAGGCTGATATTATGTACCTGTCAGCTATAACGTACTGCCAGAACGCTGCGCCCTTTACATTTGTATAGATCCCGCCATTGTCAAATGCAAAGGCGGCATTCTTCATAGGATAGGAAACGCCTCTGCCTACAGCCTTGACGAAGCTTTCCTTCAGCGTCCAGAGTCTTGTGAAATCAAGGTCGGGATTTGCTGAATCACGCAGAAAAGCGGTCTCCTCCTCGGTGCATACACGCCTTACCACGCCCTCTCTCAGCCGGCGGATACCCTCACAATCCACGCCGAGGGCATTTCCGCCTACAGCACACACTGCCAGACCCTTACAGTGGGAAAGGTTCACTTTTATAGCAGGATGTGACTGAAGGTAAGGCTTGCCGTGGCTGTTTTTTCCGAGTGTATATTCCTCTATGCCGTATTCATGCTTCAGAACCCAGCTGAGCAGCTTATGGGCGGTGTCATGCTCCTGACTATGGGACGTCTGATGATAGAACCGGGCGTATATTTTCATAGTATCACCTCGTATTTTGTTGTGGAAAGGCTTTGTTGTTAATTGTGGTTCAGCGCAGGTTCATATTTGTGTTGAGGTGCGAATCGAAAGGCTCCCTTTGAGAAAGGAAACTGTCAGCGAAGCTGACTGAGGGGATTGTAAAAAGCGCAGTAATGCTGAAACTTCAGCCTACTTTTCTACCCGCAATCCCCCTCCGCACATCAACCAAAAAAGAGAATAACAAACGAATCCCTCCGTCTGTTATTCTCTGTTATTCACCTGTAGGTTATAAGTATTCCTCAGCGTTCCTCCATAGGAGTATAATCACGCTGACCTCTTACCGGAAGATATGCAGGTCTTATGATCTTGTTGGCATTGATAAGCTCCTCGATTCTGTGTGCTGACCAGCCTGCTATTCTTGCGATCGCAAAAAGCGGTGTGTACAGATCTGTCGGGATATCCAGCATCTTGTAAACAAATCCGCTGTAAAGGTCTACATTCGCACATACACCCTTGTATATCTTGCGCTTGGCTGTTATAAGCTCCTTCGCAATACGCTCTACATCCGCATAAAGCTGGAACTCATCGTGGCAGTCCTTCTCTATGGACAGCTTCTCTGCATATGCCTTCAGTATCTCTGCTCTCGGATCGGACATGGAGTATATCGCATGACCCATACCGTAGATAAGTCCGCTTCTGTCAAAGCCCTCCTTGTCAAGAAGCTTACGCAGATACTCTGTTAGCACCGCCTCATCCTTCCAGTCAGGCACGTTCTTCTTCAGATCCTCAAACATCTCCATTACCTTCAGATTTGCACCGCCGTGCTTGGGTCCCTTCAGTGAGCCAAGTGCCGCCGCTATTGCTGAATATGTGTCAGTACCGGAGGATGTTACTACGTGTACAGTAAATGCGGAATTGTTGCCGCCGCCGTGCTCTGCATGAAGCACCAGCGCAAGGTCAAGGAGTTTAGCTTCAAGCTCTGTGTACTTTCCGTCCGGACGAAGCATTATCAGGAAATTCTCCGCAATCGTCTTTGTCGGATCAGGTCTGTGGTATACCATGCTTGCGCCCTGTCTGAAATACTGCACCGCCTGATAACTGTATACTGCCATTGCAGGGAAACGTGCTATAAGCTCCAGACTCTGACGCATTACATTCTCGATAGATGTGTCGTCAGGATTGGGGTCTGTTGCATGAAGTGAAAGCACGCACTTCTCCATCATGCTCATTATATTGTCGCTGGGCATCTTCATGATAACGCCGCTTTTGAACCTCTCCGGAAGTATCTGGTATTCGCCCAGAAGTGCGCTGAAATCATCAAGCTGTTCCTTTTTGGGAAGCTCGCCGGTAAGCAGGAGATATACAGCCTCCTCAAAGCCTGACCTTCCCTCGTCGATAAAGCCCTTTACAAGCTCCTCGATGGGTATGCCTCTGTAAATAAGCTTTCCCTCCGTAGGAATGCGCACACCGTTTTCCTCTCTGCTGGCTGAAACCTGACTTACCGTTGTAAGTCCTGCCACTACGCCCTTGCCGTCTGCGTCACGGAGTCCTCTTTTTACATCATATTTGCCGTAAAGCTCCAGCGGTATCTGGTATCTCTCGTAGGATTCCTTTGCAAGCTCTGCCGCCTTGGCTGAAATCGTCTCGTGACGCTGTACGAACTCCGTCACCTTTGATTCTAAAATATCATTCTTTTCTCTGTACATAGTACTCCTTTCCTTCTTGTAACTAAATAGCCTTAAACTTATGTATATTATACCATATATTGTACATCTTTGTCAATGTTTTTGTGTGGGTTAATTATAGTTTGCAGCGCTTTATTACAGTAAACACTATAAGCCTCCCTTGTTAAAGGGAGGGGAACCACTGCGAAGCAGTGGTGGAGGGATTGCTCAGTGATAAGCAGACTATAATTTCGGATTTTCGCTTCGAAAACCAATCCCTCAGTCACGCCTCCGGCGTGCCAGCTCCCTTTCTCAAAGGGAGCCTTTGGCAGTGCGCTTTGCACATTTGATTTGCTTCGCTAAACTACAATTTACAAAAAGGGCTGCCGTGGTATAACAGCAGCCCCTACGTTTACAAAGAACAAATTATCAGCCGAGTCCGCACTCGTCGTATTCGCTCCATCGCTCCTCGTATGCACGCCTTTCCATTTCCCTGCAAAGAAAATATGCAGCTCCGGCGAGCACTGCGATAGCTGCCAGCAGCGCAGACATAGGCCCGAATCCGCCTCCTTTGATATCCATTAGAGAACGCCTCCTTCAGCCTCCGCTGCCTCAGTACCCATTCCGGACATCTCTGCCATAAGTCTCTGAAGCTCTGCGTCAACCTTTGCGTCATTTTCCATTTCCTCAAAGCTCTTCATATCAGCTGAACCGCCTGCGATCTCAGCGTATGCGGCTGCCTCTGCTTCCTCACGCTCGATCTTTTCTTCCATACGGCTGAACTTGTCGAGTGCAGCAGATGCGTCCATTCCGCCCATAGACTTTGACAGATTCTTCTGAGTCTTTGCCATCTGTGAACGTGCAATAAGCATTGACTGTCTGCTTTTCGCCTCATCAAGCTTTGCCTTCAGCGCTTCAACCTGATCTCTTATTGCCTCGGTCTGTGTTGTGATAGTCTCCAGCATCTGAGCTGTGGATTCAACATCTGCGTCAGCCTTTACCTTGTATGAAAGAGCCTTCTTTGCCATTTCTGTATCACCTGCAGCAAGTGCAGCCTTCGCCTTGGATTCCCAGCCTGCTGCTGTTTTTACAGCCTGACTGTGCTGACGCTCTGCGATCCTCTGGCTTGCCATAGCCTTGCCCAGTGCTTCTGTTGATGTGCGCACATCCTTCTGGAGATCAATGATGATCTGCTTGACCATCTTCTCCGGATCTTCCGCACGGTCGATCATATCGTTAATATTTGCTTTTAATACATCGCCTATTCTTGAAAATATGCCCATTGTTATTACCTCCGTTTATTCTGTTCATACAGAAGTATGTACTTCTATTATAGCCTATTTTTTCCTGTGTGTCAAGCTGAATATTACAAATCGGATACAAAAGTAACATTTCGCTTACTAAGGGAGTTTTTTGCTACTATTATTGTACCATACTTATCTATTTTTGTCAAATGATTTGTTCACTTTTTCACTTGATTTTCACTCTTTGGATTTATTGGGAGCGTTCTTTGGGACAAGGCACGTGCAGTCCGCATGATCCTCGCACTGCGTGGAGTCACCCTGCGACTGCTTTTTTGATAAAAAAGCGGCGCAAAAAACTTTTCTTACCTTATGCAAAAACCGCACCATTGCAGGTGCGGCTGTTCTTATTCTTCGATGCTCTCCAGCTCCGGTTCGCCTTCAAGTGCGTCAAGTCTCTCCTTTATTGCCTCGATCTCTCTTGTGTTCAGCGTACTGGTGTTGGAGTTGAGCTTTGTGTGAAGTCTCAGCTCGTTCAGCACCTTCTGCATAACCTTCATGTCACTTGCCATGCGCTCGAAAAGCTCACGGCTCAGCTTCTTTTCAGTCTCAAGCTCCGCACGGAGTCGGTCGTTTTCCTCCTTCAGGGTGTTTATCTCGCCCTGAAAACGGCGGCATACTGACTGCACCGCCTGCATTCTCGACTCCATGTTACGGTTGTAGGCATTCTGTCTTTCGCCGAATTTATGTACGAATATCATAGCCGGATTGGAGGTCACTCTGATAAGCTCCTCGGAGTATGTCTCGATTATGACTCTTTCTTCCTTCTTCTCTCTGTCCTTTTCATACTGCTGTATCATTGCATTCTCCCTTCACTGAGCTTTCTCATGTTTTCCTCTATCATTTCCCGAAGCGTTTCAGCAAGCGGCACTTCCGGAGTCCAGCCGGTGTCTCTCTGAAGCTTCGTTATATCTGCACGTATTTCCGGAATATCCGATGGGCGCATTCTTGCAGGGTCTGTTTCATGGCGTATCTCGCAGCCGCTTATTGTGATTATCTCACGGAGCAGCTCTGATATGGCAATGCTCCTGCTGCTGCCTACGTTGTAGGTCTCGCCGGCTTTTCCCTTTACCGCAAGAAGCCCATATGCACGCACCACATCTCTCACATCCGTAAAATCACGCTTTGCGGAAAGGTTTCCTGTACGGATAACATTTTCACGGAGACCAGCCATTATTTCCGCAGCCTGTCTGCAAAAATCCGCCGCCGCAAACTGAGGGAGCTGTCCTTTTCCTATATGGTTGAAGGCACGCACCATGACGATATCCATACCGTAGCTTCTTGCATAGAGAGTGCCGAACATATTCTGCGCCGCCTTTGTTGCAGCGTAAGGATTGCCGGGATTTACGGGAGTATCCTCCGATACGAAAGACACGCCCTTTGGCAGATGTCCATATTCCTCGCCGGAACCTATGAGGAGGATCCTGGGATCATAGCCCTCCATGCTTCTTACAGCTTCAAGTAGATTTATACAGCCCTCTACATTCACCGCCGCAGTAAGCCTCGGCTTCTTCCATGAAAGGGCAACGGAGCTTTGGGCTGCAAGGTGGAATATGACGTCTGGCTTTGAGCTTTCAAGAAGTGCGGCAATATCCTCCTGACAGAGAATATCAAGGTCGTGAGTTTCGTATTCGCCGTCAATATTTTCAGCAGGCAGCTTTGTGAGGACTGTCTCCCAGCCCAAATCATTCTGAAGATGGCGGGCAAGATATCCGCCTACGAAGCCTGCTGCGCCGATTATAAGAGCTTTCATATATTGCCGCCTTTCGTGTTTATTGTATCAAAGAGACTGCGGAGCACCTTCTCCTCGGAAAATTCTGCTTCTGCCCGAAGCGCTGCCGCCTGTCCGTATTTCTGACGGAGCTTTTCGTCTTTTGCAAGAGTGTTTATCGCTTCTGCAAGAGCGTCCTCGTCACTTGGCGGAACTGTTATTCCTGTCACGCCGTCAAGGCTTACATGGGGTACACCTGTGGGCAGAGCCGTATTTATAACAGGCTTTCCATAGACCATAGCCTCAAGCTGGACTATACCGAAAGCCTCGCTGTTTGCAACTGAGGGCAGAACAAATATATCGCAGTCTGCAAAGGCTGACTTCATGTCCTCGTCAGAGAGTACGCCTAAAAAATGCACATTCTGCTTCATCTGCGCCGCCTGAGCTTTAAGCTCCTCCTCAAGCGTGCCTGTGCCTGCAATGAAAAGCTCGCAGTTTTCAGTTTTTTCAAATGCACGTAGTAAAACGTCTGCACCCTTGTAGTACACAAGCCGTCCTGCAAAAAATACCTTTACAGCACTTTTGCCCTGAAGCTTTTCCGTGAGGACAGGCGCAAGAGGTGCGTTTCTGTATTTTTCCGTGTTGATGCCATAGGGGATGACTCTGCATTTTTTCCGAAATTCCGGCAAAAATCCGGAGCTGTCAATATGTCCCTGTGTGGCTGTTATGATAACATCCGCACGCTTTAAAAATCTTTTCAGAATGGGCTTGTAGAAGAAAAGAAGCTTTTTCTGCTTTACAACATCGCTGTGCCACATGAGGACGACCTTACCCTTGAAGCCTGACAGCAGGCAGGCTAAATCGCCCAGCGGAAATGGCATATGGAATATTATAACGTCCGCATTCTTCGACATTTTCCGGAAGAGCCTGAAAAATGAAAAGGACAGGGGACAGGAGAAGTATGTTCCAACGCTGCCTGCACGGACTACCGGTACACCCTCTATGGTTTCGCACAGAGTCTTTCCCTTTTCCTGACAGACAAGCACCTGCATTTCAGCGTCGTCTCTCTGTGATAAAGCCCGTGCATATGTACGGACGAGAGTTTCAATGCCGCCGATATGAGGGAAGTATGCTTTATTTATCTGGAGGATGCGGAGCTTTTTATCAGAAGTATGCGGAGCATTATTTTCAATCCCCTCAGTCGTCACTTCGTGCCGACAGCTCCCCTTGCTAAGGGGAGCCTTGTGCGGTGTGCTGCGCACATTGATTTTATTGTCAGCCATCGAGAGCCTCCTTGTAAACATCATAAAGAGCTGCCGCTGCGTTTTCCCACGAGAACATTCGTGCTCTTTTAAGACCTGCCTCGCCCAGCTCCTGCCGAAGCTTGCTGTCATGGTAGAGTCTTTCAAGACAGTCGGTCATCTGCGCCGGATCGTATGGATCGCAGATAAGTGCGCTGTCGCCTACGACCTCCGGCAGTGAGGCTGCACGGGTAGTCAGTACAGGCACTCCGCACGCCATTGCTTCCAGCGGCGGCATACCGAAGCCCTCGTATATGGATGGGAAAACAAAGGAAAGTGCACCTGACATAAGGGGGCGGATGTCCTCCTCCGGAACATAGGAAAGCTGAAGTATATCCTCTGAAAGCTTCAGCTCCCTGATGGTATTCATAAGCTCGTCATTCAGCCAGCCCTTTCCTCCTGCAAGCACAAGGGCAGGATATTCCGACTTGCCCCTGCGGAATGCGTCGTAGGCAACGGCAAGCCGGCGGAGATTCTTTCTCGGTTCAAGTGTGCCCAGATACAGGAAGTAGTCACGGTCTATCCTGAGCTTTTTCTTTGTCTCCTCAATAAGCTCCTGATTTTCTACCCTGTGGAATCTGGTTCTGTCAACACCGCAGGGGACTACTCTCAGCTTCTCAGCCTGTTCGGGAAAATATTTTATGATCTCGGTTCTGGAAAACTCTGAATCCGTTACAATAAGGTCTGCACGCTTCATTGAGCGTTTAAGACCTGTTTCAAGCATATATCTTGTACGTCCTCTTACGGTTTCGGGGAATGCCTTATATACCATATCATGAACGGTAACGATCGTCTTTCCGTGAACCTTGGGCGGTACGATATAGTTGAAGAAGTGGGTCACATCAGCGTCCTTGCCGAAGAACATCTGATAGGGGACAGGCAGAAAATTTGACACAAGGCGGTAGAGATAGCCGGAGCATCTTCCCTGCCTTATCTCAGCCCGTGCTTCCTCATAGCCTCGCAGCCGCTTTCTTTTCTCGCCGCCGTCACCTGCGGCAAAAAACTGCATGACATACTGCTCCTCCGGATGAAGTGCCATCAGAGCCTGTATCTGTCCAGCCTGACAATATCCTATGCCCGTCATCCTTTCGCTGATGAGAGGCAGTGCGTCGAATGCGATTTTCATGATTGTATTCCTTTCAGATTCTGTTTGAATCTTATCTTTAAGGTTGTCTATCAAATGTTGGGGTATTTACAATCCCCTCAGTCACGCCGCAGGCGTGCCAGCTCCCTTTCTCAAAGGGAGCCTTTTGCGGTGCACTTCAAGAGCATTTATTTACTCAGCAGCGCAACGTCATTCTTGACCATTCTCTCAACAAGCTGTGAGAATGAGATCTCTCTCTTCCAGCCGAGTGCTGCTTCTGCCTTTGCAGGATTGCCCAGAAGTACGTCTACCTCTGCCGGACGGAAGAACTTCGGATTTACCTTTACAACAGTCTGTCCGTTTGCTTTGTTGATACCGATTTCATCTACGCCGCTGCCCTGCCATTCAATTTCAATGCCAACATGAGAGAATGCGATCTCTACAAATTCTCTTACAGTTCTTGTCTCGCCTGTTGCGATTACATAGTCATCGGGAGTATCCTGCTGGAGCATGAGCCACATTGCCTTTACATAGTCCTTGGAGTGACCCCAGTCACGCTTGGAATCCATGTTGCCAAGCTCCATGTATTCCTGCTTGCCTGCGCTGATCTTAGCAACAGCGTCGGTGATCTTTCTTGTAACGAACTCAAGGCCACGTCTTTCAGATTCATGGTTGAAAAGGATACCGGAGCAAGCGTAAAGACCGTAGCTTTCACGGTAATTCTTGGTGATCCAGTGGCCGTAGAGCTTAGCTACGCCGTAGGGACTTCTTGGATAGAAGGGGGTCTTTTCAGTCTGAGGCATTTCCTGCACAAGACCGAACATTTCAGAAGTAGAAGCCTGATAGAAGCGTGCCTCCGGCTTTACGATGCGGATAGCCTCCAGCATCTTTGTAACGCCCATAGCGTCGATCTCAGCTGTAGCGATAGGCTGTTCCCAGCTTGTTGCAACGAAGGACTGAGCCGCAAGGTTGTAAACCTCGTCAGCCTGAGAGATCTGCATAGCGGTAATGAGAGAGATCTCGTCGGTCATGTCGGCGTAGATGAAGTGGATCTTGTCCTTCAGGTGTTCAACGTTGCCGTAGTCAACAACGCTCTTGCGGCGCATGATGCCGTAAACCTCGTAGCCCTTTTCAAGGAGCAGCTCTGCGAGATAAGAGCCGTCCTGTCCTGTGATACCTGTAATAAGTGCGTGCTTAGCCATAGTGATTTTCCTTTCTGGTTATCAAATAAGAAATAATTTAGTTACCTT
>JAZNOB010000066.1:0-14791 GCA_045580565.1 Ruminococcus sp. | reverse complement strand
CCTCGTCATACTGTCTTCCTGTTCCCATTTTTTGACTCCCTCCTTTTTTGCTTTATTATACTTTGATTGTTTCATTTGTGTCAAGTTTTATTATACAGGATCAGATAGACCATCTCCTCGAAACTTTTGGTGTTGAGGAAGAGCCGACGTTCTGATTTTTGCGATTTTTATGATCGCATTTTTGAAATTTTGTAATGCGGATTTCTGCATTACTGTGTCCACATTTTCGGCTGTGACCTCAGCCGTTCAGCCTCGCAGAGCCCCATAAGCATTTTTGATAGTCCGAATAGGCTGTCAAAAGTGCTTTGGGGTTACTGGCGGCGCTTTGCACCGAAAGTAAATTCCGCTGCTGCGCAGCGTTCTATGCTGCCCGGTCATAAGGGTCAGCACGATGCTCCTGCATCGTTCCCGACTTTGTCGGGATCCTCCCGTAAGGGAGTCTATCGCTAACCATTCAAACAAAACTTAGAAAGAGAGATGTTACGTTTGAGTAAAACTATTTCAATGTGCCAGGGCAAAGGCAGCCTGTCGCACAACAACAGAGAGTTCACTGCCAAGAATATCGACCCGTCCAGAACACCCGATAATATCATCTTCAAACAGCAAGATCTGGGCGAAGCGTATCACCAGCTTTTTGACGGTGTGATAGCTAACTATAATGCAAAACAAAAGAGGAATGACAGAAAGATCCCTGACTACTTTCAGCACCTGTTCAATCGTGAGCCGAGCAAGTCGGTGATCACGGGAGCGAACAAGCAGAAAAGTTTCTATGAGGACTTGGTTCAGATCGGCACGAAAGACGATACGGGTGTCGGCACTCCCGATGCGGAAATCGCTGTCGCCTGTCTGAAAGAATACATGGAAGATTTTCAGGAGAGAAACCCGAACTTTTATGTGTTCAACGCCGTGATGCACCTTGATGAAGCAACTCCCCATTTGCATATCGACTATATTCCGCTCGGACACTTTTTCAACGGTCTTGAAAAGCGAAATGCAATGGCGAGAGCTTTAGAGGAAATGGGCTACGGAAAAGGTGCGAATGCGATCAACCGCTGGCGGCTCTCAGAGTGGAAAGTCCTGCACGATATTTGCACCAAACACGGTTTTGAGATCAGCGAGCCTAAGAAGTCGAGGGGTTACAGCTTTACAACGGCTGAATATGGCGAGTACAAGGACAAGATCAAAGCCCTTGAAGAAGAAAAAGAGCAAGCCGAGAATGAGCGTGATGAAGCCCAAGCGGAGCTTGAAAAGATCGCTCAGAAGCGTGTGAAGCTCGATGATATAGACAAGCTCGAAACAGGCAGGACAATGCTCGGGGGTAAGGTCACAGTTGCAAGAGATGACTGGGAGAATATCACGGCTCTTGCAAAGCGTGAGGTCGCATCAACTAAGCAGGTCAGAAAGCTGAAAAAGGAACGTGACGATGCTGTGCAGAAATATGATGCACTGAAAGACAAGTATGATACCGCAAGCGAGGAGCTTTCCGCTTACAAAAAGAAAGAAAAAGAGAGTGGCTTGTTCACCCGTGAGAAGCTGAAAAAAGAAACGGCTCGAATCAGCCGTGAGGACGAGCTGTCCCGTGAACTGAGGAAGGCTAAGGCTTTCATTTCTGCCTGCGGGCTGTCAGACGATTTTGCCCAGTATAAATTCAACAAAACAAGGGGTTCACAATTAGAATAAAAGACAAAAAGCTATGGCATATCTCCGAAAGTGCTTGACAGAAAGAAAAATGCGCGCTACTATTATAATGCGAGATATGCCATAGTCCGTAAAGGAGATAATATGGCAAATATTACAAACAGAAACGGAAAGTTTCTCATAAGAGTTTTCACAGGTCGTGATATCAGCGGAAAGCAGATCGTCAAGTCCACAACTTATGTTCCACCGGAAGGCACATCACCGAAAAAGGCTGAAAAGCTGGCTCAGGAGTATGCTTTTGAGTTTGAAAGGCACTGCAAGGGTTATGCTCAACTCAATGAAAATATGCGTTTCTCCGAACTGGCTGAGTGGTATTTTGAGAACTATGCTCCCGAAGAATTGAAGCCTACTACGGTTCTGAACTATGAAAGTCAGTACAGAAACCATATTGCACCGATCCTCGGCAACAAAAAGCTCAAAGACATTACCACACCGATGCTGACAGAGTTCCTGAAAGTGCTTGGAAAAGAGCATCACTTAAATCCTATCTCGGTTAGAAAGGTCTATATAGTGGTGCAGAGTATCTACCGCAGAGCCTTACAGCAGGGTTTTGCAAGAGAGAATCCGTGTCAGAACGTGATAATTCCGAAGAAGCGTGACAGCGGCAAGCGTTATTCTCTTTCTGAGGAAGAAACAAAGCGGTTTCTCCACCTTATCCGTGACAAGCCGTGGGACGAAGATGTGAAACGTATCCTGATCGTTCTGCTGTTCACGGGTATGAGGATAGGCGAGTGCCTTGGTTTGGCGTGGGAGGATATTGATTTCGAGAAGAAAACGATATTCATTCACCATACGCTGTCCTGCGTTGACGGGGAGTGCTACCTTGACTCACCAAAGACAAAAAGCAGTATTCGTCTGATAGCCATGAATTCAACCGTTGAGAAATGCCTAAGAGATCAGCAAGCATATGTTGGGGAGCTAAAAACGGCTCTTGGAAACAAGTACGCTCACCCTGAAATGGTCTTTCCGTCCGGGTTAGGCAATTATCGTGACCGCAGCTCCGTGTATCATTCTTTGAAGCGTATGACCAAAGGAACGGAGTTCGAGGATATGACGCTGCATAAGCTCAGACACTGTAACGCTACGCTTTTGCTGAACAGCGGAGTAGACCTGAAAGTGATCTCGGAACACCTCGGTCACTGCGACATAGGTGTTACAGCGAACATCTATGCCGATGTACTCCAGAAGCAGAAGATACGCCTTGCCGACACGATCGACGATAAGCTTTCCGAAGAACTGACCTGACACAAAAAACCTCTTTGTCAGTTTCCCGACAAAGAGGTTTACATTCACAGTATTTAGTTGAACAATCTGTTGAACAACTTTGTAAGATATTCTCGAAAATACCGTAATATAGGCGTTTGTGAAAAAATCTTTTAACGCTTTGAGAACTGCGGTGCACGACGAGCAGCCTTGAGACCGTACTTCTTTCTTTCCTTCATTCTCGGGTCACGAGTGAGGAAGCCAGCCTTCTTGAGAGCCGGACGGAGCTCAGGATTGAATTCGAGGAGCGCACGGGAAACACCGTGACGGATAGCACCAGCCTGACCTGTAACGCCGCCGCCTGCAACAGTGCAAACGATGTCCATGGATTCCAGATTCTCAGTCAGAGCCAGGGGCTGACGAACGATCAGCTTCAGAGTATCGAGACCAAAGTAGTCATCAATGCCTCTGCCGTTGATTGTGATATTGCCTGTACCGGGATAGAGTCTAACTCTTGCAACAGAGTGCTTTCTTCTGCCAGTACCATAATAATATTTAACCTTAGATTCGTACATATTATATGCTCCTTTCCTTAGAATTCACAAACTTCCGGCTTCTGAGCAGCCTGCTTGTGCTCTGCGCCCTTATAAGTACGCAGACGTGTGAGCTGAGCTGCGCCGAGCTTGTTGTGCTGAAGCATGCCCTTGATTGCGATCTTCATAGCTTCGTCAGATCTTTCAGCCATCATATCCTTATACTGGATCTTCTTCAGACCGCCGATCCAACCTGTGTGCCAGTAGTAGAACTTCTGCTCCAGCTTCTTACCTGTAAGAACAGCCTTGTCGCAGTTGATAACGATTACGAAATCGCCGCAATCAACGTGGGGAGTAAAAGTAGTCTTGTGCTTACCTCTCAGGATGTGAGCAGCCTTAGCAGCTACACGACCCAGGGACTGGCCTTCTGCATCAATAATATACCACTTGCGGCTAACTTCCTGAGCCTTAGGCATAGTTGTTGACATAGTCAATTCCTCCTGATCTTAATAATAACTTCTTTGCTTCAGATATGCCGTGTGCATATCGGCAAACATACAGAGGGCAGATGGGTTAAGTCTGCGCTGCCGGTATTCTCGCAAGCCTGTAACCGGCGTCTCTGACAGTACTTGATTATTATATAACAAAAATCCGGCACTGTCAAGCTTTTTCCTGAAAAAATATGCACGAATTTATTTGCAAAAAACAAGGATAAACACTGATTTTTGTATTAAAACAGTCGCATTATAAGCGTTTGATGGTAAACGGAAACAAATTATATATATTTAAATTGTCGCTTATGTATATCACCCTAATGAGGCTGTTAATCGCAGTGCACTACTGTAAAGCAGAAGCTGTTTTTCTCAGGCTCAAGCTCGGCGAAGATATACTCACCGGCGTTATGAGTGCTGTTTCCGTTTGAATATGTTCTGCTGCCGTCATCCTCTGTCCATGAGGTTACGATATAGCATTCCTCTCCGTCATCCGGCAAAGAATTTTTCGGGATATATACGCATACATCCTCAGCGCCGTAGGGCAGTTCATATGTACCTGCACAGACGGTCTTATTGTCGCCTTTAAGTCTTTCCCAGTTACTGGCATCCTCCTGTACGACAGCTTCAAAGCTCATAGGCAAGCCGCTTTCTGTGCTATATAGGAAATCGCCTGCATCGTGTATTATGGGAGTGACGTGCCTGAAGTCGATATTGCCGTTGTTATTTGCGTAGAAATAGGAATCGTTGATGTATACGCCGTAGTTACTTACGTATGACGTATAGTGGAAATCGTCTGTTGACCACACCGCTGAATCGGAGCTGTACCATTCATCTGAAGGCAGGTTTTCTGTGTATGAGTAAACAGCGCAGGTATTGCTGCCGAAGATGTCAGCCATATCGTATTCTGTTATAAGCGGAAGTGTTTTGCCGCCGAAATAGCTTATAACGCACTCAAAAGGCTCTTCCGATATCACCTCGCTGAGATTGCTTCCGTCGAAATAGGTGTTATACAGAAGATGATGCTCGGATGTAAGCTTTATGTATTCGTTCTGGATAAAAATACTGTCGCAGTCTGTTCTGGTGCGCTTCTCGAAGTTTTCCAGTACAGCGGCGGTTATCTCCTCACACTGGTAATCGTCGGTGCCGTTAGTGTTTTCCGTTCTGCCGTCTATGTATACTGCAAATCTTCTGCCGGAATATTCCATTTCAATAAAAGCATAGCCTGTATACCAACGACTGAAAAGGTCGGCTTCATCTTCAATTTCAGAGCTTACCATCTCCGCCTCAAAACCATACTTATCATAAATATATGCTGCAGCATTCTTTTCAGCCTGTGCAAGATTAGCCTCATTTTCAGCACGCTGCTCCTCACTGATACAACCTGAGAGCGGCAGTGCGGCGATCAGTGCAGCGGTAATAACTGCAAGTCGTTTCATTTCCATACATCCTTTCATATATCAAAAAATCCCTGAGACCGTAAGCCTCAGGGATTCGTTTTGCTATTTAAACCGCCTCATAAACAGTGCAGATAGATGTATCAGCGGAAGCAGTAGCAGTACCGGCATCAGCTGCACTTGTACAGGAGCTGAGCATAGCGGCTCCCATTAAAATCAGTATTGAGATAAGAATTCTGTCCTTGCTGCTCATCGATCAGCACTCCTTTCAGGCAGACTTGTGTTATAAGAATACACTTAAATGATACCACAACTGCCTCTGGATTGCAAGCAGATATGAGAACTGTAAAGCTTTCTTATCCGGATTGGAATTCTTTTTTTACCGTTTTGTAATTTCTTCCTGCAACATATAATATGTGCAGATTCAGCAGGTTATTCCGGCAAAACAGCGGATACAGCCTTTTTCTGCATAAGGCTCTTTTTAGCGTCAAGGTAACGCTGGTTGGTGCTTCCACGGAATCTCACATCATAGCTTTTGAGGGACTCCTCGAATCTGCCGTCAATGAGGATATCGGTTTCCTTTAAAAGCTCCAGCCAATCGGGATGAGCGTCTGAGCCTTCAAGCAGCTCCTCAAAGGTGTAGCCGGAGTATGTGACGATATCAAGTCCAAGGGAGTGTATTTCACGGGCGAGACAGGCAAGAGCCGCTGCATGACAGAAAGGTTCTCCTCCGCTGAATGTTACGCCGTCAAGGAGAGGATTTGCCTTGATTTTGCTGAGAAGTTCTTCTGTGGTGGTATCAGTGCCGCCGTCGAAGTCATGGGTCTGTGGATTGTGGCAGCCCCTGCATTTATGAGGGCAGCCCTGTACAAAAATGGTGAAGCGGAATCCGGGCCCGTCTACTATGGAATCGTTTGCGATTCCGGCTATGCGTATTTTCATGATAGTTGCTCCTTTATTGGGTTTGTAAATCAATCAGAAAAGCTGCCGCAGAAATTCCGCAGCAGCTTACTCATAATCAACCCACAGTTCTCTTAACTGCATCAACAATAAGATCCGTACACAGGTCGATGCCCAGTGTATGGCTGTTGAGGCACAGGTCGTAGTTTGCCTTGTCGTACCAGTTTCCGCCGGTGTTGATGCTGTAGAATGTCTCTCTGCGTTTGTCGGACTTTCTCAGCATAGCCTCTGCACGTCTTGGCTCGATGCCATAACACTCTACCGCACGCTTTACTCTCGACTCGGTATCCGCATAGATAAATGTGCTGAACATTCTGTCGAGGTCACGGAGAATGTAACTTGCGCATCTGCCTACGATCACGCAGTCCTCTTTCTCTGCCAGCTCCCTGATAATGTTCGTCTCCACGATATACACCTTGTCGGAAAGCGGGAGATTATCCTCGATTGAGCGTGTTGGATTTGATGACAGCATCAGTGTGTACAGAAAGCTCTTGGGCGCAGCTTCCTCAGCACTTGCAAGATAGTCCACAGATACGCCGCAGCGCTCTGATGCCATTTCCAGAATCTCTCTGTTGTAGAACGGGATTCCCAGCTTTTCAGCCACCTTCTGTCCGATCTCACGGCCTCCGCTTGCATATTCTCTTTCAATGGTGATGATACGATTGCTCATTCTTTCAATGCTCCTTTCATATTGTGTCACTTGGTGATTTCTTCTATTATAGCATATATAACCTAAAAAATCACTAAAAAATTCAATCTTTTTATTGAAATGACTAAATTTCGGCGTTTTAAACAACAAACGGGCTGTCAGATTATGCACCTTGTCAATAGTTCAGGTGATGACAGCCCGTTTTTGATATATTTTACTCTGCGCCTCTCATGATACCATTAACGATAGACGGATAATACCATGTGCACTCCTCACGGTTAAGGAGACCAAAGCCATTGTCACCGTCGGCATTTACTGCACCATTGTCCCATACGAAACATTTGATACCGTGCTCCTTGGCACTTTTTATATAATACTCAAAATACGCCGCACGGTCAGCAGTATTTTCATTCTTGTTCACTGCGCCGAACTCATCAATGATAACCGGTACGCCCTTGCTGATGAATGTATCTGCAAGATACTGGAAGTTCTTGTCAAGCTCAGCCTTGTCAGCGTCACTGCCCCATGTATTGCGTGGATTGTCCGTTCCGCAGAAATCCCATGGTGCATAGCTGTGAATGGATACGATAACATTATCATCATCCGGAACCTTTACCGCACTTACTGCTGTTTCAGTAATTGACTGTGCGTGGGATGTAACGATAAGTGTACGGTCAGCATTCAGTCCGCCGGTGCTTCTTACTGTTTCAACAAACTTAGCAAAAAGCTGGTTGATAACGTCATGCTCCTCAGGAGTACCGCCTGTCCACTCAGTAGCTGAACCGATAACACGAGGCTCGTTCATGCCCTCGAATATCAGGTGGTGGTCATAGTCACCAAAGGTATCGCAGATCTGCTCCCAGATGCGGACGAGGATCTTTTCAGCCTCAGCCTGCTTGCTGTATGTGGGAACCAGCCAGTATGCGTCGTCGTGGTGAACATTCAGGATAACATACATACCATTATTATAAGCGTAGTCCACAACTTCCTTTACTCGTGCCATCCAGTCAGCGTCGATAGTGCCGTCGTCGGACATATGCTCAGCCCAGGTTACAGGTACACGCACTGCATTGAAGCCTGCCGCCTGAACAGTGTCTATCATTGCCTGAGTAGTTTTCGGGTTGCCCCAGCCGGTCTCTGTATCAGAACCATAGGTGTTGTGGCTGTCGAGAGTATTGCCAAGATTCCAGCCTACCTTGATATCGGCAACTATCTCCGCAGATGTCATTGAGTTTACTTCGTCAGAAGAAGCAGTTGTACCTGCGCTTCCTGTAAGCTCCGCAGTATCCTCCACCTTGTTTTTATGCTCGGTTTCACCGGTTGTATTACTGCTGCGGACTGTCACTCTGTCAAGAGTAATACTGCTCTGTTCGCTCCACCAGAAGCCGAGCATTACCTGACCGGCAGCTGAAACATCAGTCTTAACGTCGTCGGGAACTATCCATGTAAGAGACAGGTTTGATGCGTCGGTTATGATCGCCACATTGCCGCTCTGATACCAGTTTTCATCAGTTGCCGCCTTGCTGCCCTCTTCAAGAGAGATACCGAATGCGCCTGTGAACTTGCCCAGTGAACCTCCTGCTGAAATATCGAAGGTAACAGTCTGGATGGTATCCTCTGCGCTCATAAGCTCTGAAAGGTCTATGTGACCAGTCTTGGATTCTTCATCACCATGACTGAGAGTTATTGCCGGCTCAACACTTGTTACAACGTCAACAGGCACCTCCGCTGTACGTGTGTAGTTACAGATGATGCTGCTGAGGCGTACCTGCTGAACACTGCTCCACCAATAGCCGATGAGGACCTCGCCATTTGCGTCGATATAGGGTGCAACATCTGCCGGAACATTCCATGTTATCTCCGCATATGCACCGTTTACCGAATACTCGAAATCATCTGACTGATACCAGCCCTCGTCAGTTGCAGCTGCACAGTCGCTTTTTACAGATATACCGCAGCCGCCCTGATAGCTTACCATATTGGAATTGCCGTCAGCCGAGTAGAATATAAATGTAAATGAATGAACCTGATCTCCGTCCTCTATCATGCTGCTGAGCTTTGCCTTGTAGGTGTTTTCGCCGTCTCTGTCAAGGATGGCGTCTATCTCAGAGATTTCCGCACCAAGAGTTGTGCTTACTGTTTCTATGGGGCTTACGTGCTCAGTGGCAGCTTCTGTGGCGGCTTCGGTCGCTTCCTCTGTTGCAGCTTCGGTAGTGTCTGCCTCTGTTGCAGCTTCGGTTGTTGCCGCAGTGGTTTCTGCAGGCTTGCTACTGCTTTCATCTCCGCCGGAACAGCCTGCCATAGCTGTACACAGACTGATTGCAGCTATTAACGCCGCAAATCCCTTTTTCCATTTCATCATTCTTTCTTTTCTCCCTTTTCTGTCGTTTTTTGTTTTTGCCATATATCATAAGAACAGGCTGCTCCGCAACAGAACAGCCCATTTCATTATGCTTTTTTACTTCTCAGCGTGCGCCCTTCTTACGCAGAACCACCATTACAGTCTGGAACATGAGCTTCAGGTCAGTTCTCATGCTGCGCTCCTGTATGTACTTGAGGTCGCTTTCCACCCATTCATCAAAGGGCATATCGCTTCTGCCGTTGCACTGACAGTAGCAGGACAGTCCGCCCTTTACCAGAAGTCTCTGCATCTGATAGGGTGTATACAGGTTTACCTCTCTCGGAAGAGGCGGTCTCGGACCGATAATTGACATATCGCCCTTCAGTACATTCCAGAGCTGAGGAAGCTCGTCAATTGATGTCTTTCGGATAAAATGTCCGATTTTTGTGATACGAGGGTCATCCTCGGATTTGAAGGCAAGTCCGTCAGTCTGATTGGTTTTCTGAACCTCCTTGAACTTCTCCTCCGCATCCACGCACATTGAACGGAATTTATACATACGGAAGCTCCTTCCGCCCTTTGTCAGACGCTTCTGAACAAAGATCGGGCTTCCCTTATCCTCACAATAAATCAACAGGGCAACTATACCCATGGGGATTGCGAGAACAATCAAACCGCACAGTGAACATACAATGTCTATCACTCTCTTTGCAGCCAGATAAACTGGCCCGCCGCCCGGAGTAACTCTGCTGTACTCCAGTGAACCCTTGACATTTCCCGACAGCTCGCTCAGAGCCTGAGTATCAAAGTCAAGTACAGGATATTCCGTAACACCTTCGCCCGCTGTCCTTTCCGCTGCACTGCTTTCATCTTCGCCAATAGCCTGTGCACAGTTCAGAACCGGATCATCCTTCACAGCAATATCGCTGCTGCTCATACTTTCTGCCTCCTTCTCACTAAATTTTCAACACTGTGAATCCCCCCTGTACAGAAGCACATAACGCAATATTCCGCTGCGCATCTATACACATATATTATACCACATCCCCTCGAAAAATGGAAGAGCCTTTTTTTCGGCAATGCTACAAATATAGCGCCCTATTTTTGTGCTATTTTTACATATTTAACAGTTCGTTCTCAAAATATTACTTCACTGCAATAATCTGTATGTTTATCCGTTCGTCTGCTATTTTCATTGACAACAGCGGCAAATTGTGTTAAAATAAAAGATGATATTTTAATTTGGAAGGAGCCATATATTATGGACGCTACTACATTTCCGATTTCACTTACATGGCATCTGGTTTTCTCGATCCTTGCCTGCGTATTTTTCATTGTGCAGTATGTCCGCACAAAGAAATCCTATCACCTGCTGATGGCTATTGGTATTCCTGCATCTCTCTGCATCTATATCCAGCCCGAAAACAGCTCTCTTTTCTACGCTGTAGGCTCATTTGAAGCTGTTCTGCTTCTCGGTGCGGTTGTTTTTGCTTTTATCGAACGCTCACACCGTAAGCAGGAGATTGCTGATACAGAGCCGCTGCCGGAAGCTGATAACAAGACTGAAGCACAGGAATCTGCTGATGAGGCAAAGTCTGAGGATGCTGCTGAATGAAAATAGTAATCACTGAATGGCAGGCTATAAGCCATGAAGGTGACCTTTCACCGGATATATTCAGCGAGTTCGGCGAGGTTATCGCATATCCCATGACTGCTGATGACAAGGTTGCTGAAAACGCACAGGACGCTGAAATACTTCTGTGCAACAAGGTTCCCGTTACTGCCGATGTAATAAAGGCGTGCCCGAAGCTCCGTTATATCGGCGTTCTGGCTACAGGCTACAACAACATTGATACAGAAGCTGCAAAGGCGGCTGGTATCCCCGTATGCAATGCGGGCACGTATTCCACCGACGCTGTGGCACAGTATGTATTTGCACAGATACTGTATCACTATAATAAAGTGCACCTCTATGATGAGGACGTAAGAAACGGCGGCTGGATCAAGTCTCCTGTGTTTTCATATTTCCCGTATCCGTCCTATGAGCTTAAGGGAAAAACTCTTGCTGTTATAGGATTCGGAAGCATAGGCAGACAGGTGGCTAAAATAGGCGACGCATTCGGAATGCGTGTCATTATCAGTACACGCACAAAGCCCGAAAGCTGTCCATATGAGCTGGTGTCCATTGAGGAGGCATTTGCGCAGGCTGATGTTCTCACCATCCATACTCCTCTCACTCCTGAGACAAAGGGTATGGTATCAAGGGAAAATCTTGCACGCATGAATAAGAATGCGCTTCTTATAAACTCCGCAAGAGGTCCGATTATAGACGAACAGGCTCTTGCTGAGGCTCTTCGTGAGGGCAGAATTGCAGCGGCGGCTCTTGACGTTCTGGAAAGGGAGCCTATGCGTGAGGATACACCCTTGAAGGGGATTCCGAACTGCACCATTACGCCGCACATTGCATGGTCTCCTCTTGAAACAAGAGCAAGACTTCTGAGTATTGCACGTGACAACATCCGTGCATTTCTGGACGGCGATCCGACAAACGTAGTCAATCCATAAAGAAAGAGGAATGAAGCTATGATAGATATTGCTTCAAAAAAGAGAATCGTACTGAAATTAGGTACATCCACCCTTACACATAAAACAGGAAAGCTCAACATCCGCAGAATGAAAAAGCTTGTAGAGGTCCTCTCAGACCTTCACAACGCAGGAAAGGAGATAATCCTTGTATCCTCCGGTGCAGTGGGAATGGGTATAGGCAAGCTTAATCTCACCAAAAAACCTGAGGATACCCCTACAAAGCAGGCTGTTGCCGCTGTGGGACAGTGCGAGCTGATGCACATTTACGACGATATGTTCAGCAAGTACAGCGTGACAGTTGCGCAGATACTGCTGACAAAGCATATTCTCACAAACGGTCTTTCCAATGTACAGAACACCCTCCGAAGACTTCTGGAGATGAATGTTATACCGGTAGTCAATGAAAACGATACCGTTGCCATCGACGAGCTGGAGCTTAAAATAGGCGAGAATGATTCCCTTGCGGCAATGGTTGCCACTATTGCAGAGGCTGACCTGCTTATCATACTTTCCGATATTGACGGACTTTATTCCGCCGATCCTCACAGTCATCCGGAGGCTGAGGTTATACCTGTAGTTGAAGCCATTGACCAGCATATAGTTGAAATTGCCGGCGGCGCAGGCTCTTCCCTTGGCACAGGCGGTATGGCAACAAAGATCAATGCTGCAAAAATTGCTACAGAAGCAGGTATCGACATGGTAATAATGAACGGCAGAACACCGGAAAAGCTTTACGATCTCTTTGATAATGGGGAAGTAGGCACGGTATTTCTTGCAGAACATAAATAAAGGAGGATACACAAATGAATTACGCACAAACCCTTGGTGAAAAGGCAAAGGCTGCTGCACCGAAGATGGCTGCTGCTTCTCCGAAGCTCAAGAATAATGCTCTTGCGGCTATTGCCCAGGCTCTTCTCAGCAAAAAGGATGAGATAAAGGCTCAGAACCAGCTTGACCTTACCGCTGCAAAGGAAAACAATATGAGCGCAGCTATGCAGGACAGACTGCGCCTTACTGACGCACGTATTGAGGATATGGCAAAGGCTATTGACCAGCTTATTGCTATGGATGATCCGGTTGGCACAGTTACCGGCGGAAGCGTACGCCCCAATGGTCTGCGTATCATGAAGACCCGTGTACCTCTTGGCTCTATCGGCATTATCTTTGAGTCACGTCCAAATGTTACTGTAGAAGCAGCTACACTCTGCCTTAAAGCCGGCAATACCGTTCTTCTCCGTGGCGGCAAGGAGGCTATCAACTCAAACAAGTGCCTTACAAATATCATGCGTGAGGCTGTAGCAGAAGCAGGACTTCCTGCGGACTGCATTCAGCTTGTTGAGGATACATCACGTGAGACTGCCGCTGATATGATGCGTCTGAACGGCTATCTGGATGTTCTCATTCCCAGAGGCGGCGCAGGTCTCATTCAGGCTGTTGTAAAGCAGGCTACCGTTCCGGTAATTGAAACAGGCGCAGGAAACTGTCATGTTTATATTGACAAGTGTCTGAGAACTGAGGAAGACTTTGAGATGGCTGTAAGCATCGTTGACAACGCTAAAACTCAGCGTCCGTCTGTATGCAATGCTATCGAGGGACTTATTATCCATGAGGATATGGCAGAAACACTTCTGCCGAGAATAAAGGCGGCACTTGACGCTCATGATGTGACATTCTACGGTGACGAGAAAACTGCTGAAATCCTCGGTGAATGTGTTCTTCCTGCAACAGAGGAGATATACGATACAGAGTTCAACGACTACAAGCTTTCTGTAAAGGTAGTATCCTGCCTTGACGAAGCACTGGAGCATATTGCCAAGTACAGCACAAAGCATTCTGAGTGTATCATCACAAAGGATCTTGACGCTGCTTCACGTTTCCAGCGTGAGGTTGACGCTGCGGCTGTTTATGTGAACGCATCCACACGCTTCACAGACGGCGGTGAGTTCGGCTTCGGAGCAGAGATCGGTATTTCCACTCAGAAGCTCCACGCAAGAGGCCCTATGGGACTTTCCGAGCTGACTACTGTGAAGTATCTGATCGAAGGTAATGGTCAGGTGAGATAATACTATCCTGACCGGAGGAGAAATATGTTAAGAAGAAAAATATTGTGCATTACGCTTGGACTTGTACTGGCAGCAAGCATAACAGCCTGCAGCAGTTTGCCTACAGGCAAAAAAAGTCCTGTACAAAATGAAACTATAATTTCCACTGGTTATATAAATATACCAGCAGGAACTGACTATGCAATACTGCATTCAGAACGAAACGAAGAAAGCGATAGCGTTGCACAGCTGCATCACAATGATCCGATCAACATACTGTCCTTGAACAATGGTTGGTTCCATGTTGAGTTTCAGAGCTTTAAAGGCTATGTTCAGGGTGACTTTGTTTCGTTCAGTGAAAATCCAGCTGCAACTACAACGGCAATAACAACAACAACTACTACAACAACTACTACTGCCACTACCGCTTTTTATGACGAACTTCCAACTGTTTTTGCTTATGTTGAAACAGTCAGCAATGCTCCACGTGATGGTTCTTCATCATATCTGTATGCTTACGGCGATTTTGCATATATAGAAGTAAGTCTTATAAGCGAAGACGGATACGAACGTTATATAGGAACTTTTTTCAACAATGAAGGCGAACCTATTGATATTGCATGGAACGCTATTGGCTGTCCGGAAGCAATGCTGTTTATAACTCCTTATAACGATGACGATATGTGCAATAACGCTATAGTCTGTTATATCCCAACCGAATTCACCTGACAATAAAAAGCTGCCGCTTTTTCCAAAGCGGCAGCTTTCTGCGTTTGTAGACTTTATTTATCTCTCCAGCAGCAGTCTCTCACTGCAATACTCACACTGAAGCATTGTTTCACCGATGCTGATGAAGCTCTTTGGCAGATACTTCTCGGAGCAGGTGATGCA